>JALXFI010000365.1:570-3980 GCA_027069035.1 bacterium | reverse complement strand
ATCTATAAGAGACTGATCACCATTATCGCAGAATGCAGCCTCAAGGGATAAGTTTTTTTGAGATATCAGTTTAAGCTTCCTTACATATCTTCCGGAAATTTCCATCTTATCCGACAATTCCCTTATGGAAGGTTCTCTCTTTAATGCCATCACAAGTTCTCTGTTTACCTTGAGCATCTTGATAATGTCATTGGTTATATGTATTGGAAGCCTTACTACATTTGCCTGATTAGCTATCGCCCTTTCAATAGATTGTCTTATCCAGTATGTCGCATAAGTGGAGAACTTACAACCCTTACTTACCTTGAACCTTTCAACCGCCTTTATCAGCCCTATATTGCCTTCTTCTATAACGTCCTGAAAAGAAAGCCCCCTGTTGATGTACTTTCTGGCGATATTGATAACAAGTCTAAGATTAGACTCTATCATCAATTTTCTTGCTTTGAGATCGCCGCCCGCCGCCCTTTCGGCCAGCTCGCTTTCTTCTTCGCCTGATAACAAAGGATATCTTTTTACATCATGGAAGTATATTTTTATAGAATTGTCAAAGTGTTCTACACTTTCATCATGCTTTAACTTCTTACCTTTCCCCGTGTTTTTTTTGACTTCCCTCATACATTATTATGTTTTTTTAATACCTTCCGTTAACAGGAAATTTGATTGTATAACATTAAAACCGAAAGAACCAATATAAATATTAATAAATTGTACTCTTTTAAAGCAAGAAAAAAGATTACACCCAAAAACAGAGATAGGTTTTTGGGTAAATTGGCAAGACATCTTTGCAATAAGTTCTGCTTAAAAATACACTGCGTTTATTTCCTGTTTAAGCTACCGTATAATTTTTAATTCTCCTTACTTTATGAGACTTAGAGCCGTTGAAACCGCTCTTTTAGGGCTTTCTACACATAAGACATTATCAATTAATATATCGGTCTTAACACCAATTACAGGCCTCTTCATCTTTAAAGCAATCGCAATTTCGGACAATGTGCCAAATCCGCCGCCTATTGCAATAAGGGCATGTGACGCCCGAACAATAAGAAAGTTCCTCATATCTCCAAGGCCGGTAGGTACAGGAATATCTATAAATGGGTTCGTTTGAGCAGGATCAAGACCCGGTAAAAATCCTATGGTTAATCCCCCTGCCCTTTTGGCGCCCATTGCGGATGCTCGCATCACGCCTCCAAGTCCACCATTAAGAGTTACACTGCCGCTGCGTCCGATCTCAAAACCCACTTCCTCTGCAAGCGTATTCAGCTCTTTAACCTCATCCCCTGAACCTATAACCCCTATTACAATCAAGGGCGCCTCCTTAAAAATAATAAAGAATAATAAAACCCCCTATTAGCAAAACAGCAAAAATAATGGTCAAAATATTAAAATATTTCTCTATAAACCACTTTATCTTATCACCATAAACATATATAAGTGCAGCAATAATAAAGAACCTTGCAGAACGGCTCACAAGAGAGGCAAGCACAAATGCCGGAAAATCTATCTTAAAAGCGCCTGCCGCAATGGTAAAAACTTTATACGGTATCGGGGTAAAGCCCGCCAGCCCCACAACCCAGACATCATAGCTTTTGTATAGTTCCTGCAAGTAGTTATACCTGTCCATGACATTGTAGAGATCGAGTATCTTTATGCCTATGGTATCAAAAAACAGGAGTCCGATAAGGTAGCCCAGCATACCGCCAAACACAGAGCCAAGCGATGAGACAAACGCATAGGTAAATGACCTTGCAGGTATGGAAAGGGCAAGAACAATAAGAAGCGTATCTGGTGGTATGGGAAAAAATGAAGACTCGCAAAAGGCGAGGATAAAGAGAGCCCATGTGCCATAAGGGGTTTCGGCCCAATGGAGCACCCAATTGTAGAGACGTTTTATTGCATTTAGTCTTTCCAAGCGTGTTCACCTATCAGTTTTACAAATCTGCATTGACCAAGTTTCGTTTTTACAAATGTTTTATCATCTTTCTTAACGATTTTAAGGAGTTCTTGAGAAAAGGCTGAACCTACGGGAATCACCAGTCTTCCACCTATTACAATCTGCTCTATCAAGGCTTTAGGTATATCAGGAGATGCGGCAGCAACAAGTATTGCATCAAACGGAGAGTGCTCCGGCCAGCCAAGGCTCCCGTCTCCTATCTTTATCAAAATATTAGACAGCCCCATTTCATCAAACAACTTTCTGGCTCTGGAGGCAAGCTTTGATACCCTTTCTACAGAAAATACCCTTTCAGCCAAGAGTGATAAAACAGCGGCCTGATACCCGGAACCCGTTCCTATCTCAAGCACACTCTCATCTCCTTTAAGTTCCATGGCGTCTGTCATAAGCGCAACTATGTAAGGTTGAGAAATCGTCTGTCCCTCACCAATAGGAAGCGGAAAATCACTGTATGCCTGAGACTGGAGCGCTTCTTCCACAAAAAGATGACGCGGTATCCTGGATATTGCATCAATTATCCTCTTGTCCGTGATCCCTCTTTGAATGATCTGTTTCTCAATCATCCTCCTTCTTGATCTCATGAACCTGTCCTTTGAATAATCTATCATAAGCTTTTCCCAAACATTTTTTGTAAAAGATACCTTCTACAGATGCAGGTTTTTAGTCAGTTCCTTGACTGATTCATAATGGGTGAGATTAAGGTGGATAGGTGTAATTGATACGAAATTCTCCTTAACAGCCCTGTAGTCACTATCCTCTTCGTCATGCCAATGTATCGAATTCCCTCCTCCAATCCAGTAGTATTTTTTTCCTCTCGGATCGACCTTTTCAACGATAACATCACCAAATACCCTCTTACCCTGTTTTGTTATCCTATAACCCTTTATATCTTCTCCATCCGCTACATCCGGAATGTTAACATTAAGGAGAGTATCTTTAGGCAGTCCGTTGGTTAATACATACCCTGCAAGCCTGACTGCAAATTGAGAGGCGGGAATAAAATTTAGGTGTTTACCCTGTGAAAAAAGCGAGACTGCAAATGACGGTATCCCTAATAGGGTTCCCTCCATAGCCGCAGAAACCGTACCGGAATATGTTATGTCATCCCCAAGGTTGCCGCCTCGGTTTATTCCGGAAACAACAAGATCGGGACGGGCATGGAGGATTCCGTTTACCGCAAGTGTAATACAGTCGGTAGGAGTACCGTCAACAGCGTATATTCTCTCAGAAATCTGTTGAACGCGAAGCGGACGATGCAGCGTCAAAGAATGGCTTGCAGCGCTCCTTTCTCTGTCAGGAGCAACCACATATACTTCCCCCAAGGACTCAAGCGCAGATGAGAGAACCTTTAAACCCTTTGAGTGTATACCATCATCATTGGAAATTAGAATTTTTTTCAATTAACAATAAAGAAATATTTATTCCAAAAAATACTTTCAGCTAATAAATACTATAAAAT
>JALXFI010000365.1:0-560 GCA_027069035.1 bacterium | reverse complement strand
AAGGAAAAACAGGTATTGGCGGTATCCAAGAACTTTTGGCCGACACTTAATGTATTAATCCTCCACTACTTCTTTTTTTTATTAGATCAAGCACATCTTTTTTCAATGCCTCCGCTTCATCTTTAAAGTAAGGTTTAGGCTTGTCAATATCAGATAACAGTTCTATCGCCTTATAGCAATCTTTAAGAGCATCGCTATATTTCCCAGCGTTTTTATAAGCTACAGCCCTTTCAAAATGAGCTCCAAATTTTAGCAATAAGTTAAGTTTTTTTGAAAGTGCAATTGTGAAATCAGAAACAGCGCCGTCATAGTCATTAAAATGATAAGATTTAAGCACCCCTCTATTGTAGTAAGAGAGTCCATATCTCGAATTAATCTTAATATATTTATTATAAAGTTTTAATGCCTCTAAATAATCACCTTCATTTTCTTTTATCACAGCCACATTAATCCAACCATCAGGCGACATAGGACTTTTTTCTTTAAGATCACTATAAAAACTTAAATCATCTTTCCAAATTTGAGTCCTATTATACGTAAAAACAATTACAGTACCGACA
>JALXFI010000364.1 GCA_027069035.1 bacterium | reverse complement strand
TTATTAGAATTACCGTGCAAATCAATCGTGTAAATTTTGTCGTAGGTTTTTAGCAAATGCCAACGCATCCCCCGGAAGGTGGGATTATCTAAAAAACCGTGAGGATTGATAAAGGCCAAAATCCCTTCGCCGTTCCGCTCGATAAAATGCTGTCCATAGCGAAGGAACTTCACATAATCATCGTTGATCCATTTCGGATTTCTTTCTTTGAGCTTTTCTTTCCCGCCGGGTTCTTTTTTGTAATCCGCCATCAAGTCCATAATCCACACACCTTTGTTGGCGCTTTCACCGCTGTAAGGCGGATTGCCCAGGATGACAAGCACCGGTTGTTCTTTTTTCACTTTTCCTGCCAGATGGCTTTCTTCGCTCAATGACCGATAAAAAGGCATAGCGATTTGTTTGATTTCTTCCATTTCCAGTGTGTTGGTCAGATAGAGCTTAAAACGCTCACCGTCCGCCATCTTGTAACCGAGTTCATCGAAAATAAAACCCATCTTCAAGTGGCCGATGGCATAAGGCGCCATCATAAGTTCAAAGGCGTAAAAATCGGCGAGAATGTGTTTACTGATCCAGCAATGCAAACCTCCTTCGCCGTATTTTCCCTTAAACTCATTGGCTGCTAATCGAATGGCTTCGGCAGGAAAGGTCAGTGTGCCGCCCGCCGGGTCGAGCAGTTTGACGTTTTCGCTGGCAAGACCGTCCGCCAGCCCAAAATGAGATTTTAATATGGAATGAATGGAACGAGTGATATAACCGACCACGGCTTCCGGTGTGTAATAAACGCCGCGCCGTTCACGGATTCTGAAATCATAAGTTGCCAGAAAAGTCTCATAGAAATGAATAATGGGGTCCCCGCCTTTCCCTGTTCGATAATACTCGTGAAGAATTTTATTTACATCGGTAACGTGCAAAATTTCGGCAATATCATCCACAATAATTTGCAGTGATTTGGGAGGTTCTTCCAGTGAAATAAAACGAAACACATCGCGCAAAATACCAATGGTATGGGGAATGAAATCAAAAGCAAGTTTACGGTTAAACTCACTGTCGGCTCTGGTTCTGGCGGCAAACAGGCCGTAAGTGATGGTTTGAGCGTAAAGATCGGCAAACTGTTTTTTTGTTAAGGTTGCAATTAGATATTTCTTAAATGCTTCATAAAAGCCAATCATTTGTTTATGACCTTTACTGCCGTTTTCTTCCATTTCCACGGCAATCACTTCATCACGCAAAAAGCGGGTGCGTTTGGCTAATTCGATTGCCAGAGAACGTGCGGTTTGAACTTTAGGCAGAGAAAAGGAAAAGAACAGATCAAAGAGTTCTTTGAATTTATCGATGTTCTCAAGCGGCGGTGCTGTATGCAATTTCTTGGCAATTACTGGCCGCCCGATCATTGCTTGTGCCACGTGTTGACCACCCCGGTAAAGCCGAAATTCATAAAAATTTGTCAGGATGACATTTGGAAAAGTAGATAAATAACGTTCTAATTGTTCTGTGCCTTCGATGTAATCCAGATTTGTAACAGAAGGGTCTTTGGCTTCTATGTAGCCGGTAATGTGGTTTTTACCATCCCAAATACGAAAGTCGGGGTTGCCGGCTTCGGTTTTTTTGGGAAGAATAGTTATATTTATATTTTTTATCTTTTGAATTCCTGCGATTTGTTTAATTAATTCATCGAGGTGTTTATAATAACTCTCTTCTCGGGCGTCGCCACGTTTATATGTGGTTGTAAGATTTTTTAGATATTGTTCTAATAAATTCTTCACTAATCGGATTTCCTAATTTATACCATATAACAAGGAATGATAAACAGGTGACAGGTTAATAAATTTTTTGCTACGGATGATGATACAGACGTTATCTTGGAAGGCTGAATTTTACAACCTGGCCGGGCTCTCCGATCTTTTTTGAAGGTTTGCCGTCAAACGTCATCTCAACCCCGCCTGCATTTCCAACAACCAGAAAAAAACCTTTTTTTGCCTTCCAGCTTACAGTATCTCCAGGTCTTAAAATGACCTCTTTCGTATCCCCTCCATCAATCACAACCCTGATCCATGTTACTTTAGATGCCTTGAAAGTAAGAGTATGGGAACCCTTTCTTTTTGCCGTTTTAGTATTTATCTTTGAAGGAAGATTTTTTTTCAAATCTGTTGGAGTAGTAATATCTTTCCCCCTTTCTTTTTTGAAAAGAGCAAAAAGAAGTAAAAGTGCTATAAACAAGAAGACAAGAATGCCTATCGTAATATGTTTTCGTGATAATAAGTTCCCCTTCTGAGCAGTAATATTCGGAGTGTCCGCAAGGTTTGAGTTTTTGTCCTTTGCAAGATAATCTTCATACATCAGCACTGCATCATTTGGGTCAAGCCCTATGTGCTTTGAGTAAGACTTGAGAAAACCCTTTACAAAAACAGGTGATGGGAGGGAGGAAAACTCGTCTGCCTCAAGCAGTTTGAGTATCTTTATATTTATCTTTGTGGCCTTGGCGACAGATTCCAGAGAGATGCCCCTTAGTTCTCTTTCCCTCTTCATGCGGCTTCCGATGCCTGACAAACCTTATTCCTCCTTTTTAAGTATCTTTATATATTTCTTTGCAGAACGTGCAAGATCGGTTTTGGGCGCTATGCGTATAACCTGATTGAACGCACCTATCGCCATTGCGGTATCGCCTGTTTTTATATAGGCAAGTCCCATATTGTAGTAGGCTTCTGTGTATTGAGGAGAAAGGGAAACGGCCTGTTTAAATGACTCGATTGCGTCTTTTCCTTTATCGGATTTCAGGTAAGAAAGGCCGAGGTTGTTAAAGGCCAGGGTGTAGCTGGGATTTTTTTCGATTGCATTCTTGCAGTTTGTAATGGCTTTTGAATACCAGCCTTTTTTGTAGTATGCCCAGCACATCTTACTGAAGGCCTCTTCAGGCGCGGTATAGAAGACATTTTTTACGGCCTCTTTAAATTGCGCTATTGCACTGTCCCAATTTAGTTGACGAAGATAGATGGTACCGAGGTTTGTATGCGCCTCGGGCAGGTTTGGGTTGATCTGGATTGCTTTTTGAATATTTTCTTCCGCCTCTTTAATAAAGCCTTTTGTATAGTAGGCGAGCCCAAGAGTATTGTAGTATTCTGCTTTAGCCGGATTCTTTTCCACAGCCGCGGTGAGTTCCCGCAGGGCTGATGATGTATCGCCGTTGCTCAGTTGTCTTACCCCGATGCGATAGTGGATATCGGCCTCTTTTTTAAGATTTTCCGAGTTTTGTGCACAGCCTGGGAGTATTAAGGCGATTAAGATAAAGACAAATAAATTAAGCTTTTTCAAGCCGCCCTCCGATTATATGTTTTTGAAATCGGTTAATTGCTTAAACTCTTTGTATCTGTTTTCTATTTCATCATAATTTAAAGACTTGAGCTTGTTGAGACTGAAGTCTTCAACATTAAAAGATGCCATGACGCTTCCGAAGACTATAGCCTTCCTTATATTATCTTCCTCTAAATTGCCCGTATAAGCAAGAAATCCGACAAAGCCGCCGGCAAAGGTATCTCCTGCGCCTGTAGGGTCGAAGACGAACTCAAGCGGGTATGCAGGCGTTGCAAAGACCGAGGAGTTATTGAACATAAGGACTCCATATTCCCCCCTCTTTATAATAAGTGTTGTCGGCCCCATTGAAAGTATCTTTTTTGATGCTTTGACAAGATTAGGCTCTCCGGAGAGTTCACGGACCTCTCCTTCGTTTATGGTAAGTATATCAATTTTTTTAAGGAGTTCTTTAAGCGCTTCAGGTTTTTTTTCTATCCAGAAGTTCATTGTGTCACAGGCAACAAACCTTGGGTTTTTGACCTGTTTTAATACTTCCATCTGTAGCTCAGGGTCTATATTTCCAAGAAAGACGTATGGGACATCGCGGTAGGCTTCCGGTATCTTTGGAGAAAAATCCTGAAAAACATTTAACTGTGTGTCGAGGGTATGGGCTTCATTAAGATCAAAACCGTAACGTCC
>JALXFI010000363.1 GCA_027069035.1 bacterium | reverse complement strand
GTCATGGAATGTCTTATAATCAAAGAGTATCGATGGAATACTCTGACAGTGGAAGCCGTCAAGGACAGCTTTGCACCGGTCAAGCAATGCCTTATCTTTATTCAACGCATTTTCGGCCTCAACAGATCTAAGCTTTTTCCACAACCATATGCCTTTTATGTGCGCAGTATCTTCCCTGTTTACATTTAGCCTGTATAGGATATTGATAAAATCCTTCAGCACCGGGTCATCGATCCCCTTGTAACCTGTAGCGCTGCCCGAGATGAGTCCTTTAAGGCAGAAGGCTTCCATTATGACAATGGCGTCGCTGCGACTACACGGCAGGGATGATTCAATGGAACTAATATCTATGAGTTTATATTCGCAGCACGCCTTAAGAAGAATGACCGCTGATCTTTTAGGCCCCTGATTGACCCCGTTAAGCAGAGAGGAAAAGAAGAGATGCAGGTCGCCGGATATAAGCTCATATAAATAAAGCGAGTAGAAGGTCTTAAGGTCTGTGATGCCGAGATTGTCTTTTTTAGCCCTCTGTATTATCGTTTTTATATAAAAAGGATTGAATGCAAGTTCCTTAACAACACAGGATATCTCCGTTTTTTTAAGGCATTCAGGCAAGCCGCGATGAAGTATGTACCACATCTCTTCACAATATCTTCCTGAAAGCCCTCCCAACTCTCTAATTTCAACGGCTCCTGCAAGAGACCCGATAAACCCCTTAAGCCTCAAAGGGCTGTAACCCGCAAGCACATGGATCAAAGCAGAATTTTTGATTGCCTTTCCTATCTCTTTGAATAAACCCTGTCTTTCGGTAAAAGGCAGTCTGCACACGTTATGAAAATCGTCTATAGCTAACAAAAACGGAGCATTTTCTATAGAGGAAACAAACGACGGCGCTGAGAACGATGTCTTTATGGCACTCATCGGATTTTTATCTTCTATGTGATCATATAGATTCTCTATAAGAGAAGCAATAAGAGGCGAACGCTCTTCTTTAAGCAGTCGACTCAGTCTCTTAAGCGAGATGCCACCCCTAATGAGTGCAGGGTCTTTCTTTATAAAACCAAGATACTGCCTTAAAAATTCAGACAGATAATCCTTACAAAGATCATAAACAGTTAGCGATTCTTCAGGAAAGACATAATAAAACGGCACATATTTATCCTGTTCCCAGAACAGACGGTTATACAAACGTCTTAGAACCTCTGTCTTGCCCGTCTTCGGCCTTCCGCAAAGGAAGATGCTTCTGCCTGAAGATACAGACGGCCTTTGGGTTATAGCGTATATATCTTCTATAATATCCTGCCGCCCAAAGAACTCTTCTTCGGGGATTACAGGGAAAATAGCATCTTTTGTGTTCTTACACTTCAATTATTTATAAAATATTTTCGGGTTAACTCCGAGGACAATCAAAAAAATCTTCGGAGCAAAACAAGGATTCCTTTTCCTATGGTTGGCTCTCCCTTGACAACACAGGAAGCTCCTTATGCACGTATAGATAAACCCTGTTTTTGCCGGCATCCTTTGCCATGTATAATGCCCTGTCCGCAGAATTAATGAGATTATTTATGTCATCCACATCCTCAGGAAAAGACGCCAGTCCAAGGCTTATCGTAAGCCCTTTTGACTTAACCCCGTTACAGGAAAGCACAGCGCTTGACACCTCGGCCCTGATCCTTTCTGCTATGATACGGGAACTCATCTTTCCGGTTTGCGGAAGTATAACGGCAAACTCCTCCCCTCCATAGCGCGAAACAACATCTATTGCCCTTACGGTATCCCTTATGCACATCGCTACGGTCTTTAGGGCATTGTCGCCTGCAATATGTCCATATCTATCGTTGTATCGTTTGAAATTATCAACATCTATCATAATTATGGAAAGAGGCGTGTTATGACGTTTGGAACGTTCCATCTCCTCTGCAAGCCGTTCCTGAAAATAACGTCTGTTCAGCAGTCCTGTCAACGCATCGGTTATGCTTATCTTCCTCAGGTCCTTCGTCATCCTGAAATACTCCGACCGTTCTATGGCTATTGAGGCATATGATGCAATCGACTGGAGGAGTTCGAGGTCTTCTGTTTTAAATACCTCTCCACTTATCTTGTCCGTAATATTCAAGACCCCTATGGTGCGCGAATTGATCATTAAAGGCAGACTGATGAACGACTTGGTCTTATAACGCGACCTGCTTTTTTTTGCCGTTCTCGGATCATCCTCCACATTTTTAACTATCAATGGTTCCGCACTCTGATAGACTTTCCCCGCAATGCCCTCGCCAACCTTGACCTTCAGGTGTTCGGCAAGTTTTGTATTTATGCCCTTGGCCGCCTTGACGGCAAGTTCGTTTTTTTTAGAGTCAATAAGCATAAGAGAGCCCTGCTCCGCCTTTATTATGTCCGTAGACCTTTCAAGTATAGTCTTGTAGAGACTCTCCTCTTCAAGTATGGAACCTATAATCCTGTGGCTGTCGGTAAATATGGAAAGTCCTTCTTTTATCTTCTTACACTCCTCCTGAATGCTTAGATATTGCCATGTAAAGGAGAGTATCTGTGTGAAATAGTAAAGGGTATTGGTCGCGTCTTCATCGAGTTGTGTATTGTAAATATTTATCAACCCCGTTGTCTCCCCTTTATTTACAAGGGGAAAGATATGGACGGATGTAACCTTTTCATCAAAACCCGCCTCAAGTATATAATAGAGCCCTTCTATCAAAACAAGCTCCTTATTCTCTATAACATCCTGAATAAGCGGCTCATCCGTCTTAAGTCGTACATCTTTAATCACTCCTTTGAGTGGGCCGAATGTATGGGCGCTCACAAAACATCCGTTTGTCTTGAGCAATAGGCCAAGGCTGTCAACATCAAAGAGAATGCACAGGGCCTGAAATACCTGAGCGGCCATGGACTCAAAGGAGGTCGATGTCGCAAGTTCTGTAATGAGACCTAAGAGAGCCTTCTGTTTGTAGCCGGTCTGAATGGGGCGGCCTTTTGATGGGGAAACATTGCGCAGGACGGTGCGGGTTGTTGTTTCAACAAAACGCGCAACAGCTTCCAGTGTCTTATAATCCCTGAAGGTGACATCCTTGGCAAGCGGAGCTATCATCGCGGAAGAAAGATCGAACTCATGAGCGTTTTCAACAAAATGAGAAAAATCTTCATAGCTTAAATAACTCTCTCCTCCTATAATAAAAAGAGGTGTGTCTATATCTGCTCTCAGCGTAACAACAAACAGGTACTGATTGGTCGGAGAACGAACTATGATGGGCGCCTCGGCATTGAGCGCTTTTTCCATTGTATCCCTGCAAAATGTTTCATATACATCTCTGCCTTTAGCTGAAGTTTGTATTGTCTTATTAAACTTGTTTTCTATAGGAGGTTCTACTATAGTATTCCACAACGAGTCGTAAAGTCCGATAGACATCCCCGTTATCTCTGTGATAGACTTTTGAATATCTATCCATGCAGAGATATTTAACAGACGAGAGATGTCATCAGATATGCCGGGTGTGTTTGTCTCCATAATGCCATGCGTCCAATGGGAGGGTACAGCTTATTAAATGACCCACCCGATATAGCGGGATTTGACGTCTGCCGATTGGAGTATTACTCTTTAGTATTATGGTATAGTATAGAATTAATGAATAATAACTCCCAATTCACATTTATCAAAACTTGAGTTTAACTATGCTAATTTAACATATTTTTTCTTTTGGAGCAACCATTTATGGTATCCTTTGTGATTTTCAGTCTCTTTGGCGGCGTCTGCCTCCTCCTTTACGGAATGAGGCTTGCCGGTGACGGACTGCAGAAAGCAGCGGGCAAAAGACTTAGACACATATTGCTTTCCCTTACCGGCAACAGGTTCAAGGCAATGATATTGGGGGCGTTTATGACCTCACTTCTTCAGAGCAGCAGCGCCACCTCCGTTATGCTCGTAGGTTTTGTTGCCTCAGGTCTTATAGGCCTGAAACAGACGATGGGCATTATCCTTGGAGCAGATATCGGGACAACGCTTACCGTTCAGATCATAGCCTTCAGGGTATATGATTATGCTGTATTTATGATAGGCATCGGAGCGCTTATGTCGTTTCAGAAGAAAAAACCGTTTATAAAGGATATAGGACAGAGCGTTTTAGGCTTTGCATTTGTTTTTCTTGCGCTAAAGATACTTATTGAAACGCTCTCACCCATATCACACAGCGAGCTTATAAAGGGCATATTTGCCGCTATAAGCGGAGATCCGCTTATGGGTATCATAGTTTCCGCCCTTTTTACCGCCCTTATACACTCAAGCGCCGCCACCATAGGGCTTGCCCTTACACTAACCCTTAAGGGAATTATTGATATAAATGCATCTATACCCATTATACTCGGAGCAAACATAGGTACATGTGTAACCGCTTTTACATCAAGCATCGGAGCAAACACTGATGCCAAAAGGGTCGCTCTTGCGCATACGCTCTTCAAGGTCTTCGGTGTTATCATATTTATGCCGTTTATAGACCGGTTTGCAGAAATTGTAAGCTACACATCAAGCGACCCGGGAAGACAGGTTGCCAACGCCCACACCATCTTCAACGTAGCTATAGCCTTTGTTTTTCTCCCTTTTACCAATCCATTTACACGGCTTGTCCAATTGCTAATACCGGAAGGTTCTGAGAAGGAAAAGCGTTTCGGACCAAAATATCTCGATACAAGGGTTTTAGGCTCTCCTCCCCTTGCACTTGGTCAGGCCGTAAGGGAGGCCTTAAGGATGTCCGATATTATCCATGATATGCTTAAAAACTCTATTGAAGCATTTAAAAGGGACGACAGGAAGCTTGTAGGCAAGATTGAAAAAGATGATGACCGCGTTGACTGTCTTGACAGGGCAATAAAACTCTACCTTACCAAACTATCCAAAGAGAGCCTTACCGATGAGCAGGCGGAAAGAGAGATGGAGATAATAGCCTTTACAAGCGACCTTGAAAACATAGGCGATGTGATAGATAAAAACCTTATGGAGCTTGCCAAGAAGAAGATAAAGAACAATTTTTTATTTTCTAAGAATGGGCTTGATGAGATAGTTTCTTTTCATGCTATGGTGCTTGAAAACTACAGACTCGGGGTGCTTACATTTACAGGCAGTGACAGAGAACTTGCCCAAAGGCTCCTTGATAAAAAGGCGGAGATCGCTGAAAAAGAAAGCGCCTTAAGACAGGCACATATCGACCGTCTTCACATGGGGCTTCGTGAGTCCATAGACACCAGTTCAATACACCTTGACATACTTACAAACCTAAAACGCATAAATTCCCACATAACAAATATAGCCTACCCTGCACTAATACATAGGGACAACCCCCATGTTTTTAAGTCACAGAAAAATCACTCTCATTTTTTATTATAACCTTCAATCATCCGCACTTTACTGTGAAACAATACGTAGATACTCAACCAATTAATAAAAACCTTTGAGAATGCCTGTTTTCAAGATAACTTTGCTTTGTCCCGATGAAGAGATAGTCTTAAGAGTCGGGTTAAATACAATGTAGTCCTGATGAAACGGCGTCCTTACCCTGCCTCCGAATGAAAAATTATCACCCAGTGCAATATGTATGGTGCCGAGTATCTTCTCAGATTCAAGGATATTGTCAGGCCTTTTTGCCTTATCGTTCGTGCCTATGCCGAGTTCGGCTATGTTTCTGAAATTCATGTCCTTTTTAAGCAGAAGGTCAAGCTCGTTCCTGTAAGGGTCTCCTCCTTTTATCTCTTTAACCATCCCATTTTTTATCTCAAGGATAAGTGAGGACTTCAGCTTATGCGTAGGCGCCCAATCTATTACAAGTATTCCCGTGGCAGAGCCTTCAACAGGCGCCAGGAAGACCTCACCTGAAGGCAGATTGCCAAAGGAACCGGGTTCTGTCAAACAACCCGTATCGGTTAAAACCTTTCTCCCTTTATAAGACATAGTAATATTGGTCCCGTTAGGAGACTCTATAGATACAGTCTCTCCATCTTCCATCATTTCGGCAAGTCTGTATGTCCTTTTCCACATCGCCTTCCAGTCAACAGACATAGGGCCATAGAACATCTCTTCATCAAAAAGCGGCATGCTGGCATATCGCACTCCCTTCCTGTTCATAAGATCCCGAAAGATGGTGTGGCTTGTAGAAAAGTTGGAAAGGGCTATAACGGCATCAACACCATCGCGGTGGCGGGCCTTTATAAGGGCATCCATATCGCTGCTAACGGAAGATATTTTCTTATTGCGTATCTTTTTAAGCAATCCTGTCTGAGTCATCCCGTTACAAATGTTTTCTCCAAGTCCTGCCTCCCAGACATCCTGAGGCGGCTCAACGCCGTGAGAGCCAAGCGAGGGGTATTTTATAAACGATGTTTTGCAAAGCTCCCTGCCCACCTGAGCCGTAAGTTTGGCTATCCTTAAAAGCGTCTTTCTCCTTAAACCGTCTGCCTTTCGCATCTTTTCATCACGGTTCGGATAGTCGGTAAATACAAGAACCTTCTCCTCAGGCTTCACCCTTAGATTTACGGTGTAGATAGAGTGTATGGCATCCTTAAGCCGCTTTTCATCGCTCAAACCATCTTCCATATCACGCATATTTCAATCCTTTTCCTCTGCTATCTCAATATTATATGATTTTATCTTTCTGTAAAGACTGCTCCTCTCAATGCCTATACTATCAGCCGTCTTGGATATATTACCATTGTTTTTCTCTAATTTTGCCAGTATAAATTCTCTTTCAAATCTTTGACGTGCGGCTTTCAGAGAAGAGGTCTGAATCACCCCGTTAAACTGGAGTGTTTCTTTCCCTTTTCTTATATAATCCGGCAGATCATTAACACCTATCATCTCTCCAGGAGACATTATAACAAGCCTCTCAATCAGGTTTTTAAGTTCTCTGACATTGCCGGGCCATGTGTAAGTCTTAAGCATATCACGCGCCTCTCTTGAGATGCTCTTACTCCTTTTACCGGTCTCAGTTGTATATACATTCAAAAAGAAATCTATAAAGACCGGTATGTCCTCTGATCTTTCCCTTAAAGAAGGAATATGAAATGGAATTACATTGAGCCGATAATAAAGGTCTTCTCTGAAATTTCCCTTTTCCATCTCTACCTTAAGGTCCTTATTGGTTGCGGCAATGACCCTTACGTCAACCTGAATATTCTCGGTTCCGCCCACCCTCATAAAACTCTGCTCCTGTAAAATCCTTAACACCTTTGCCTGGGTCCTTAAACTCATATCCCCTATCTCATCAAGAAATATCGTGCCACCGTTCGCTTTATCAAACTTTCCCTCTTTTCTTACATTGGCTCCAGTAAACGCCCCCTTTTCATAACCAAAGAGTTCGCTTTCTATAAGGTCTTCGGGGATTGCGGCACAATTTACTTCAACGAATGCACTATCCCTTCTTTTGCTTAAGAGATGAACATTCCTTGCTATCAGCTCCTTGCCGGTGCCGTTTTCTCCGGTTATAAGGATCCAGCCCTCTGTAGGAGCCACCGTTTCTATCTGCTCCTTTAAGACTCTAACGACCTTACTGACGCCGATGAGTTCATATTTCTTCTCCATCTTTTCCAAAAGATTCCTGTTTGCCTGCTGGAGATTTTTTTTCTTTAAGGCATGGCTTACGGCAAGGAGTACTTTTTCAAGAGACAGCGGTTTTTCAATGAAATCATACGCCCCTAATTTCGTGGCCTTTACGGCAACTTCTACATTGCCGTGTCCCGATATCATGATCACTTCGGTTGCAGGTTTCTTCTCCTTAATCCTCTTTAACACTTCAATACCATCAAGCCCCGGCATCCAGATATCAAGCAGGACAATGTCAGGGGTAAAACCGTCAAAAACTTTAAGCGCCGCCTCTCCATTACTTGCAAGGTGAACGTTGTATCCCTCGTCCTTTAAGATGCCTTCTATCGCCGTTCTTATACTTTCTTCATCATCAACTACCAATACCTTCATATAAACGGAACCCCTATCTTAAGTTTAAATTAACTCTTTACCGGAAGTTCAATTATAAATCTTGTGCCTACAGGCTGATTGTCTTTAACCCTTATATAGCCGTGGTGGTCCGCCACTATGTTGCTTACTATGGCAAGCCCAAGCCCTGTTCCGGATTTCTTTGTAGAAAAATACGGCTCAAAAAGTCTTGCTCTATCCTCATGGGCTATGCCACAGCCTGTATCCGATATCTCTATCCTTGCCAGACGCATCTCAGATATGTATGCGGTCTTTATATTGATATTGCCCTCACCTTCGATAGATTCAACCGAGTTTTCAAGCAGGTTTATAACAGCCCTCTTTATCTGGTCTCTGTCTATATCCATTATAGGTATAGACTCATCAATATGATAATCAAACTTGACTGCTTTATGAGCGCCTTCATAAAGAGTTGAAGCCTCTTTTACGACATCATTGATGTTGTTCGGCTCGGGGTTGGCGGCGGGCATACGTGCAAAATGGGAAAACTCATTGACAAGCAGTTTGAGTTCATCTACCTGTTTTATAATGGTATTGGTACACTCGTTGAATATTTTGCCGTCTCCTTCAAAGTGAGAAAGATATTTTTTCCTCAACCTTTGAGCCGAGAGTTTTATCGGTGTAAGCGGATTTTTTATTTCATGCGCTATCCTTCTTGCAACTTCTTTCCATGCCATCATTCTCTGGGTTTTAAGAAGATGTGAAAGGTCATCAAAAACTGCGACCATTCCCATATAATTATTGTTCTCTTCCTTAAGAATAGTAAGGCTTACAAATAAGGTTAAAAGCTTGCCTCTTACCTTTAGCTTAAGTTGTCTCTCAATGCTGTCGAGAGAGAATCTGTTCATATCTTTTATCATATCCCTGAGAACATCAAGATGTTCGGCCTTCATCACCTCCTTGTAGTTCTTTGACAAGACCGTCTTCGTGTTGACATTGAGCATCTCTTCCGCCGCCCTGTTGATTGTAGTTATTCTGCCGGCTTTGTCTATAGATATAACACCTGCTGCAACATTACCTAAAACTATCTCCATATACTTGCGGCGCTGTTCCAACTCAATGTTCGTATTCTTAAGTACGGTATATGCGTTCTCAAGGTTCGATTTATTGCTCTTCAACTCTTTTGTCATCCTGTTAAATGATCTTACAAGGGTACCGATCTCATTATTGTACTCCTCGCCTTCTATTTTATAATCAAGGTTGCCTGTAGAAACGGCAAATGTACCTTCTGCAAGGCTTTGTATCGGCGCTGTAATACTTTTTGCAACCTGTAAACCTATCCACGTAGATAAAAATACAATTGCCAGTGTGATTATCAAAAGTATTATAGAGTAACTCATTTTAACAGGCCCTTTTAAAACCTCTAACTGGCGGTATTCTTTTACCGCATCGGAAATATCCTGCATTTTAGCCATTAATGTAGTTGGCACATAATGACTTATGAGTACAACACCAGAGATCTCTTGAGGCGCCCATGTAGTAGATATAGGAGCAACTGCCATGATAATATCCCCTGACGGAGTAGACCGTATATTTGTAAATCCCTCTCCATTAAATGCTTTTTTTATTATCTCGGTGTTTGTATTCTTTATAAAGGATGGATTTACGGATTCGGAAATAACATTTACAACAGAACGCCCTCTATTGTCAAAGACCTCAATTGAGCCGAGACCGTTCTCTTTTTTCTTTGTCTCTATGTATTTTCTTATCTCGCCGTATCTTTCCGGAGTTAAACCACCCTTCTCTGCAATCGTTACTGCAATAACCCTTGAAAAGTAAAGAGAACGGTCGGAGACCTCCTTATAATAAGTCTTTGCCACTTCAAGGGACTCTTTGAGGGAGTCTTCGATACCGATTCCAAACCAACCCTCGATACTTCGAGTTATAAACCCTGTGGCTATAAAAAAAAGTAAAAATGCAGGAACAAGGGTTAATGTAACAAATGATGCCACTAATTTTGTTCTAAGCTTAGAACCCAGAACGCCTCTGCGCCTGTCAAAAAAAAGCTTTATAAAATTTCTCAGAACAAGAAAGATAAGAAGAACAACCAGTATAATATTGATATTTATGAGGCCGAAAACCAAAATATTATTCGATAGAGGTATCCGCGTGTTGATGGCGGATATGTGTGTTTCTATGTAGGTGAGAAAGATAATAAGAAGAGCGCTTGCAAATATGATTATACTCTCACGCCTTCTCTTTAAAGATTCAGCATTCTCTATATTGTAAAATCTTTTATCAGACATTTAAAGTTTTCTATAATTCTTGGGAGTGCCCCTGCCCCCGACAACCCGTAACACCTTTTATTGCACTTGCAATTCAGTAGTTCCTGTGATTCAAGTTTTTTATCTTTTTCAGTTGAAATTCATCATTTAACGACAATAACTTTGCCGTTTTTTACGGAAAAAGTTTTACTTGACCACTTTGTCTTAAAATCCCAGAATGATACAAAAAACAGAACATACTTAAGTGGAAACGGAAGTTTAATAGTTTTAAGTTTTGCCTTTACCTTTACATTATATATTTCGTTTTCTTTAAAAGATAAAAGTGATGTTGTAACCAGATCGTTTATCTTGGTCATAGCATTTTTTACAGAGGCCATGTCTTTAAGGATTACCTTTTTTGCGGGGTCTTCATCAAAGTTTAAAACAAACTCTTCTTTTAGATTATCGTACTTTACGGTGTGACGAAAACTGAGACCTATTATCTTATCATCCCTCCTAAAACGTTTTATCTTATATATCTCTACAAAAAAGGTGAAGGTAGTAGGAATTCCGCTCAAAATCGCTTCTTCTATATCTCTGGTAAAGGCATCCTTAATGTTGAATGAAAGAACAAGGCTCTTTGAATCGTTACTCAAGGAAAGATCACTTACCTTCGCATTGGCTGACATAGCAAGATGCGGCGTAATAAGCAGGAAGAAAAAAATAATTAAAAAATTTAAGGCCGGGCGTTCCTTTATCATAGGACTTCAATACCTTAAACGATCATATTATTGATAATAAAATATAGTAATTCAAGTAGTTTGAAAAAGCAATAGGAATATGGTTGCCCAAAAACCTAAAACTGCTTTTGAGCACTCTGCTTAATACTGTCCCGCTTTGTTGATAGGGGTGTACGAATGAAGGGTAATATCCGAGAGGTTTTAAAATTTATGCTCTAAAACCCTGAAGCAGTTTAAAAGAAGGTACCTGGAGGGGGTGTTCCTTTACCTCCTCAGGCAGTGACGGCTCAATTGCATCCACCCTGGAAGTGGAAGAAATTATCTTCTTAACCACTTTGTGGTTAAGAAGATGGCCTGATTTATATGCGTTAATATGCCCTATAAGGTAGAAACCTCCAAGAAGTGATAGATCGCCAAAAAGGTCAAGTATCTTATGGCGCACAAACTCATTGTCATAACGAAGGCCGTCTTTATTGAGGATCCTGAAGTCACCCACAACTATGGCATTATCAAGAGAACCTCCCTTGGCAAGGCCCATGGACCTCATCAATTCAACCTCTTTCAGGAATCCAAAAGTCCTTGCTCTACTTATATCTCTTTGAAATGCACCTGCATCACATTTAATGGAAAGTGATTGACTCCTGAGCATAGGATGGTCAAAGTCTATGGTATAAGAAACCTTAAAGCCTTGTGAAGGCAGTATTGTTACCGTTTTACCATTATCGTTTACCTGTATCTTTTTCTTTACTACAAGAAACTTCTTAAACCCGCTCTGCACAGCAATACCTGCATTTTGAATGAGGTAAACAAAGGGAGCGGCGCTTCCGTCCATTATGGGTATTTCCGGACCATCCACTTCAATGATAATGTTATCAATACCAAGCCCGTATAGTGCGGCAAGAAGATGTTCGACGGTGGATACCTTCACCCCCATACCGCCGATTGTAGTT
>JALXFI010000362.1 GCA_027069035.1 bacterium | reverse complement strand
GCTGGCTGTCTTTATGGAAAAGGCAATGAAGCTTAAAAGCAAGGTAAAGGGGGCTATGGTCTATCCTGCAAGTATCCTTGGCATAGCCGTAATCGTGCTTGCGATACTCCTTACATATGTAATACCGACATTTAAAAAAATGTTCGAGGGTTTTGGTGGCACCCTGCCTGCACCTACCCAGTTTGTAATAACCTTAAGTGAATGGACTCAGGCAAATATACTCTACCTGTTTTTCGGAACGGTAGGCACGATATTTGCTCTATACAGGATTTACAAAACAGAAAAGGGCAGACGTGCAATAGACGGTTTTATGCTTAAAATTCCCGTAGTGGGAGACCTTATAAGAAAGGTCTCTGTCGCAAGATTCACAAGGACGCTTGGAACCATGATAAGCAGCGGCGTGCCGATACTTGAGGCGCTTGATGTCGTTGCCAGCACGGCAGGCAACAAGGTTGTGGAAGACTCTATTTTAAAGACAAAGGCACATATAAGCGAAGGCAAAACCATTGCTGAACCCCTTGCAGAGACAAAGGTCTTTCCGCCCATGGTTGTTCAGATGATCTCTGTTGGAGAGGCAACCGGTGCTATGGATACGATGTTGAGCAAGATTGCGGATTTCTACGACGATGAGGTGGATACCGCCGTAGAAGCCCTTACCTCGCTTCTTGAGCCGATCCTTATGGTATTCCTCGGTGTGGTTATAGGCGGTATGGTTATTGCCATGTATCTTCCTATATTCAATATGGCGGGAAGTTTATGATGAAGGCGTTTATAATGTCTCTGCAAAACAAACCCTCGACCCCTCGACCCCTTGAATCCTTGACCCCTTGCTTCTTTTACCCCTTGCTCCCTGACGCTTTGTCTGCAGCAACTGAGATGCGAAAGAGGGAGTATCCTGGTTCATATCCGATAGATTATGACTCCTGAAAATTTTGTGCGCGGCAGTTTAAAAAAAAGGCTCCAGGGCCTTATGCTTGCAAGGCTGTTTCTGATCATTCTCTTTCTTGGGGCGACTATATGGATACAATTTGCGGAGACAAAATCCGCTCTTCAGCCGGCAATGTACCCTTTTTATGCCATAATCGTCTTTGTCTGCCTCCTGACCATACTCTATTCGGTTATCCTTAGTATCCTGAAGCATTATAAAAGATTTACATACATACAGTTATTCCTTGATGTTTTTATTATCAGCCTTACCTTGTTTCTTACAGGCGGCATAGAAAGCCCCTTTTCCTTTCTCTTTATCCTCTCTATTATAAGCGCAGGTATTATGCTTGGCAGAAAGGCGGGGTTTATAGTATCTTCACTTAGCAGTTTAAGTTATGGACTCCTTCTTGATTTTCAGTTCTATAACCTTCCCCCGTGGAACCTGAGTTTTGCCCCTCAGGTATATGTTGTTGATGCCAGTGCCGTTCTTTTTAATGTCTTTATAAGCATTGTTGCATTCTTTACCGTTGCGGCGCTTAGCGGTTATCTTTCGGAGAAATTGCTCAGCACGGAACATGAACTTAATGCCGCAAGGATAGATTACAAGCGTCTTGAGTCACTCAGCAGAGGGATTATAGACAATGTCAGCAGCGGAATACTCACGGTCGACGGCAAAAACAGGATAACATCATTTAACAGGGCTGCGGAAAAGATAACCGGCCTGAGACTTGAGGATGTTTATTATAAAGATGTCGCAGAGATATTGCCTGTTTTAAAAAAAAACGGGAGGGGGCTGGACATATCTCATCGGGTATTAAGGGATGAGGTGGTGTTTAAAAGGACGGACGGTGATAAAGTCTATCTTGGTTTTTCTCTCTCACCCTTTAAGGATGAAAAAAGCGGGGGGAGCGGAGCGGTGATGATCTTTCAGGATCTGACCCCTATGAAAAAGATGGAGGAGGATTTCAGGCGGAACGACCGCCTCAGGGCGCTTGGCGAACTTGCGGCGGGCATGGCGCACGAGGTGCGGAACCCCCTTGCATCTATAAGCGGTTCCATTCAGGTATTGAAAGAGGATTTAAGGGAACTGAGCGACGAAGATAAAAACCTTATGGAGATCATATTAAGAGAGACGACACGACTGAACAGCCTTATAACGGACTTTCTTGTATTTGCAAGGCCGGCTTTGAAGAAGCGGACGGTGAGCTTAAGCAGTATAGCCGAAGATACGATAAATCTCCTTTTTTCAAGGAGTGAGCTTAAAGGCATTGAGGTTAAAAAAGAATTTGAGGATGTCTCTGTTTATGCCGACCCTGAACAGTTAAAGCAGGTGCTGTGGAATCTTTTTCTCAATGCAGTGGAGGCAATGGGTGAGGAGGGTATTTTAAGTGTTGCAATATCAGGGAGTAAGGATAAAAATGAAGATCGGGCAATGATTGAGATATCCGATACAGGGAAGGGTCTCGACGATACGGTGGCTCAAAGGATATTTGATCCGTTTTATACAACAAAGGAGTCGGGCACAGGTATGGGGCTTGCGGTGGTTTACAGGATAATAGAGGGGCACAAAGGTGCTATTGTGGCGGAAAATAAAGACGATGGGGGAACAACCTTCAGGATAGAACTTCCCGTATCGGGGTAAATGGCAGGGTATGATATGAATAACAAAGAAAAGATACTTGTAGTTGATGATGAAAAAAGTATGCAGGAGTTTTTAAAGATAACCCTTGGCAGAGAGGGTTATCAGGTAGTCACGGCATCTACCGGCGCAAAGGCCTTGAAGATATTTGAAAAAGACCTTTTTGATATGGTCATAAGCGATATCAAGATGCCCCGTATGAGCGGGATAGAACTCCTTAAGAGGTTAAAGGAAATAGACCCTGGTATCATAGTCGTCATGCTTACCGCATATGCCTCGGTGGACAATGCGGTGGAGGCGATGAAAGAGGGCGCATACGATTATGTATCCAAACCCTTTCAGGTCGATGAGTTAAAGCTTGTCATAAGAAATGCGCTGGATAAAAGGAGCCTTGAAAGAGAAAATGTTTTGCTTAAAAGAGAGCTTGAGAGTCACTTCGGATTCGGCGAAATAGTGGGCACAAGCCCCAAGATGCAGAAGATATACGATATGATTCTAAGGGTGGCAAAGACCAACACCAATATCCTGATAACAGGCGAGAGCGGCACGGGAAAGGAACTTGTCGCCCGTGCGATACACAGGGAAAGTAAGCGCAGCGCCGGCGCATTTGTCCCTGTAAACTGCGGTGCGATACCGGAGAATCTGCTTGAAAGCGAACTCTTCGGTCATGAAAAAGGGGCGTTCACCGGAGCGGTCAGGACAAAAAAAGGACTTTTTGAGGCGGCCGAAGGTGGGTCGATCTTTCTTGACGAGGTGACGGAACTTGCCCTTAATCTTCAGGTGAAACTCTTGAGGGTAATTCAGGAGAGAAGGTTCAAAAGGGTTGGCGGCACGGAAGAGATGGATGCGGATGTAAGGCTCATAAGCGCCACAAACAGAGATATAGAAAAAGAGGTAAAGGCCGAAAGGTTCAGACAGGACCTTTTTTTCAGGATAAATGTAATACCCATAGCCCTTCCGCCTTTGAGGGAGAGAAAAGAGGAGATACCGCTTCTTGCAAACCATTTTATTGCCAAATATTCAAAGGCGATCGGCAAGGAAATCGACGGGATAGAGGCGGAGGCGCTCGAGCTTCTGAATAAACACGATTTTCCGGGAAACGTGCGGGAGTTAGAGAATATGATGGAAAGGGCGGTTGCACTTGAAACAGGAAAAACCATATCTTTTGACACTATAAGAGCCGACCTTACGGACGAGAAACTTTCCGTTTCCGGTATAAAGGCGGGCGGAGATGGTTTTGACACGGAAGAGACCGGAAAGATTGATTTTCAGGACGTTGTTGCCGGAACGGAAAAAAGGCTTATTGTCGAGGCAATGAACAGGGCCGGTGGGGTAAAGACAAAGGCGGCCGAGATATTAAACATAAGTTTGAGGTCGCTTCGCTATCTGCTTGACAAATACGGTATTGGGTAAGACTATTTAAAGACCGGGTTC
>JALXFI010000361.1:2702-4003 GCA_027069035.1 bacterium | reverse complement strand
GTATCTGACAAAGGGGGATTCGGCTTTAAGATTTGATTCGCCTCTGGTAAGCGCTGAAGAACTGGTTGGGATTGTTAAAGTAATTATAAAGGATAACAGGGTTATTAATCTTGAAAAAAAAAGATGGCGGGCTATAAATCACACCTTGACTATGGCTTCTTTAGTTGAGGGCGCTTTAATAAAAATTTTAACAGTATTTGTCAGATTCTTTCATGATGGTATAAAAAGATATGTTTTCTACAAAAAACGGGTTGAAATAGAATAGTGAAAACACTATGAATAACTTGGAATTATCAGGTGAAGATAAACTTATACTTTACTCTTCGAAGACTTATCATGATGACTGTAAAGACCGGCATATTAAAAAATTGTTAGGGTCTTCATTAGACTGGGAGTATATAATAGATTCCTCATTACGACATGGAACCGCGCCGCTTCTTTATAACAACCTCAAAAAAAACAGTCGTCTTGTTGATAGGGACATTTATGAAAGATTGGGAAGGTTATATCGCGCCTATGCCGCTCGAAATCTGCATCATTTATCGGAGCTTAAAAAAATCCTGACTAATCTCAAATCAAAAGGGATAGATGCAATGCCTTTGAAAGGGGCGCCCTTGTCTGTGATGATATACAGGGATATTACATTGCGCCCGAGCGCGGACATAGACTTAATGGTAAAGAGAAAATATCTTTCAGGCGCTGTCAGAGCTTTAAGCGGAATGGGCTATAGATTGATAGAGAACAGATTCCCTGAAAAGTTCTATACCGACAATCACTTTCACTATACCATGATAAGGCGTGACCCTTACGAAAGCAAGGTTGAACTTCACTGGCGTGTAACCGACGGATTTCGTTATTCTCTTTGTGGGAATTCAAACATTTGGAAAAATTCATATCAAATTAAAATTTCAGGTATCAATACCTTAATGATGTCTCCTGAGGATCTAATAGTCTACCTTTCTATGCATATAGACAGACATGGTTATATGAATAGATTTTTATATCAAAACGGATATGCGCAATGTCTTGTTTTAGATGAACTGAGCAAAAACAGGTTGATCTGGTTTGCCGATATAAACGAGTTTATAAGATATTATGGATCGAAGATCAACTGGGAAAAGATTATAAGCGCTTCCAAAAGGTTTGATAGGATTGGATGCATATCCGCAACCCTCTATTTTACAAAGATGCTTTTTGATACTGAAATACACGAAGATGTCCTGCGTTCACTTAATCCTCCGGCGACATCTCTTGCTGAACGTCAATTGTACGGATATCTTGTAAAAAGAAGATTGCAAGAT
>JALXFI010000361.1:0-2692 GCA_027069035.1 bacterium | reverse complement strand
GTATTTAACTTTATTGTGAGGAATATCTTTGGGATAAACAAAAGATTTCAGATTCACCCCATTAGCTTCTTATACCATAACAAAAGAATCCTTACCGTCCTTAAGTTTCTCTACTATTCTTTAAAAAATTCGCTTCATTCCGGAGCGCACCAAACAAAACCCTATGGAACCAAACCTTAAGGCAGAGTATAATTTTAAGGCTGTTGTTATGCTGATATTTCTTTCAACAATGCCTTATTTAAATACCCTCCCAAATGGTTTTGTTTACGATGACAACACCCTTATTGTTGAAAACGTTCAGTTAAGAGAACCTTATAATATAGTTAAATTCATCCAGAGCACAAGGGGTGTTAAAAAGATTATCCACCTTGTTTTATATCAACTATGGGGTCTAAATCCTCTGGTATTTCATCTTGCAAGTATTATTCTGCATGTTATTTGCACTCTGTCTCTTTATATACTTTTAAAGATGATGTTTAAATCTTCTAATATACCGTTGATTACGGGTTTGCTCTTTGCCGCACACCCCGTCCACACCGAAGCAATTGCCGCTATATCCAATATGAACGACCCTCTTGCGATGTTCTTTTTTGTATGGTCATTCATCCTGTATCTTAAGAGAGATGAGTCAAAATGGTTTTATTTTTTTTCTATCGCATCCTTTCTTTTATCCCTCCTATCTAAGGAGGGTGCGGCAATTACCTTGCCAATCATGCTTTTAGTATATGACCTTTTGTTTGCCAAGGGTGACAATAAGCGATATTTGATAGGTCTGAACCCCTTATCTTATCTGCCGTATTATGCCGTTCTGTTTATTATTGTGGCATTAATGTTTATGTTCAACATATACCCTACCAATCTTCAACCTGCAAGGCTCTTTCATCAGACAATTTCCACCTTTTATACTGCAATCGGGGCTTTGCCGGTATATATTAAACTGCTTTTTCTTCCTATAAATTTGAATGTTGAACATGTTATCCCGGTCTCGGAATCAATATTGGAATTTAAAGTATTGGCATCCTTAACCTTTTTATTTATTTTATTTATTGCTGCGATCAAACTCTCGAAGGTGTCAAAGGTTATAACCTTTGGAAGTGTCTGGTTTTTTATTACTTATTTTCCAGTATCAAATCTTATCTTTAAAGTTACGCCGTATTTTGTGGCTGAAAGATATTTATATCTGCCATCTATTGGGTTTTGCTTGATTATAGCAACATTTATCGATAAGGGAATGAAAGTAAAAAACGTTTTTCTTCTTAAATATCCCTTAAAAGACTTGACCATTTATATACTAATCATAATGTTAGGTCTTTATTCGGGTTTAACAATAAATCGAAACCTTGATTGGAAATCTAATTTCACATTATGGTCAAGAACCGTAAGACAATCTCCAAGGTCGGACAGGGCTCATCACGGCCTCGGAGAAGCCTATAGAGAACTCGGCTTATTGGATAATGCCGCCATTGAATACAAGAAGGCTTTAATCATCAACAATAATAATGTTTTAGCGCACAATAATTTAGGGAATATATACCTTGCAAAACGATTAATCGACAACGCTATAGATGAGTATACTCTGGTTGTAATCATCGATCCTTCCAATCTTTATGCGCACTATAATCTTGGTCTTGCTTATGACCGTAAAGGTTTTTATAAGAAAGCGATAAAACATTATAAAATGTTTTTAGAACTGACTTCTAAGAATCACACCTCTTTTCAAGAACCAATTACAAACGCAAAAAAACGGATAAGCGTTTTAAAAGGGTTTATAAAAAAGACAAGTAACAGGAGGGAAGGGGGGTATTGAATAAGATCTGTTTTTGCGTAAACCTTCTCAAGAAAGCTGTTGAAAATTTGAGAAACACAAGTTATAATCCCTTACATTCTCATATTAGACACGCCCCCGTAGCTCAGTCAGGATAGAGCAATGGATTCCTAATCCATGTGTCGGACGTTCGAGTCGTCTCGGGGGCACCACATATTTACTATATATGCTTAAATAAGCACGAGTTAACTCAGCAGAGATACATTTTATAAGGTTTCAATTATTTTAAAACGTAACTCACCGATATTTTACATTTCGCATCAATCAAAAAAGGGGAGGATAAAATGGCAATTTCAGCGATAATTTTTGTGGAGTGTTCTCAGGGAAAGTCTTTAAGCGCATCTGAGAGTATTGCTAAAATACCCGGAGTAAAGGAATCTTACGCAGTTACAGGCCCATACGACGTCATAGCGTTTGTTGCAGCGCCTAACTTTAGCGATCTTGGAGATGTGGTGATAAAAAAGATACAGGCAACACCCGGTGTGGTAAGGACACTGTCTAATATAATAGTAGAGTAGAATTGGATAATAGAACAGACTTAGTTCAAAAAAAATAGAATTACAAAAGTTAACATAATATACATTATGCGACATAATGCATAAAAACCTATAACACTGCTTGTCATACAAACCAGTTCTCTGCATCAAAGTCCTTGTTTGGCACATGAAAGGTAATAAAACCTCTATTAGGCCAACGTTCAAAGACATTACCCTCCCTTTCAATGGTGATAAAAAAACCGACCTCATCATCTATCTTGCATTTTATATCATTAAATCCTATTTGAATTTCAATTATATTGCCTACCGAATATGATTTTAATTTCTTTTTCCTGTTTAGAGAGAAACTGTACTTATTTCTATCGCACAT
>JALXFI010000360.1 GCA_027069035.1 bacterium | reverse complement strand
TACAAGAAAAGAAACAATACAGTTTGACAAATGAAGAGGAAGGTTTAAACTTAATCTGAAATCCTGAAAAATTGACTCAACTAAGAAAAAAACACCTTAACAAATCAGTTTTCCTACAGACTCGTTAAGTGATAAAATCACATGGCTCTAAAAAAAGAATTTATTGAGTGGGCATGTTCCCTGTCTGGTTGTGACGGTGGCAATCCTTATGCTGAAATCTGGCTGTGTGGTATCGAATGGGGCGGAGGTGATAAAAGCTACTACGAAAATTTACCCCAAGAAATTTCCAAAGGCGCATACACCCCATCAGGGCTGTATGACTGGAAAGATAGTCTTAACTATCAATACGGAATAAAGGTCGCAAAACTTATTGCCGTCATTAAAGGCAAAGACATAGGAACATACCGACAATTCGCCGAGAGGTGCAACGGTTCAGAAATTTTTAAAATGAATTTATACCCTATCGCATTTCGCAACACCGACGATGCCCTTTGGAAAAAGTATGGTCTAGATAAAATCACAGGGTTTGAGGAAAAACACCTTTTCAAAACCTGGTGTTTTTTGAATAGATTCCCTGCAGTATCTAAACTTGCCAAGCAAAAAAAACCTAAAGTCATTATCTGCACAGGTCTCAGTTATATAACAGACTTCTTTGTTTGTTTTGCCAGTGGCATAGGCACCGAAACCCCTATCAACACTGGCACAATCCCTCCCAACAGAACACAGACATCAAATCAATACTCCCGTAGGTTCTATTGGGCTAAGTTGTGTAATGGAACGGCACTTTTTGTGATTCCTTTCTTTTCTGGCCAATATGGCTTAAACAGTGACCATCTGATTCAGGAAATGGGCAAAATAATTAAAAATACAATCACTTAACCATGCGCTACTCCTGCCACAGTCCTTCAGGGGTGCGGTCAAGTGAGCTCTGCGTTAGACGTAAAAAAATGGATAGTCTTATAAATCAAACGTTAGCTCTGATTAGTGGGGAGTACGGTGATTTACCAATTCTTCTTCTACTTCTCGCTCTTTGCCTCATTGTAATCTGATACCAACATTGTCGGGGAAAGTTACTAGAACAGGAGATTAAACTTTTAGACAGAAAGAGAGAATTAATGGCGGAGGAGATAAAGGCTTCACTGCATAAAAATCCGCCGACTGTCGCAACCGGTGCCACACAATATTCGACTACACAGGGCAAATCTATTCTTGTCGTGGATGATGATACAATCAGGTATTTTTTTGTCGCTGATTATTCACCAGCACTTTCCGGGGGTGGATGTTCTAGAAGCTTCTGATGGAGAGGAGGCGCTCAAGATAATCGACGAGCATAAACCCACAGGAATCGTCCTTGACATTATGATGCCCAACAAGACTGGTTTGGAGGTTATTGACGAACTCTCGTTGCGTGGAATAAGAACGCCAATAGTAATTGTATCAGCGTTTGTTACAATGAAGGAGTTTATCTCATTGAAACATTCTAATAAAAATGTTAAGAGCTTATTATCTAAGCCGTTTACCCATAAAGAGTTTGTTGCCGTTCTTAATGACTTGCTAAAACCTGTATCAAGTACATAAACACCTAACCCACATATTGTCTCTCCGTGTCAAGGGGAAAAAAGTTCGTTAATGAAAATCTTTGGTCTTCATTATGTTTGTGCTCGGTTTTTTGAGGCTCAAGAGAATTTACACAATGTTGAGAATACTACCTGTTAAATACTCTCCTTTATCTTTGTCCTTCTTGATATAGACATTTCTGTTTTGCCTTGACATAAAGCCTTCTATTTCTTGACACGGATGGTGATGTATAATATTCTGAGGAAGGTCTGAAATACTTTGGACTATCTTAAATTTATTGGATCAATATTGACATTCTAGAATATATTACAGGCAGATATAACTTTACTGGTCTAAAAGGGATAAATAATAAGATGAAAAACAATCGAAAAACAACTAAACCACCTAAAGATTATCAAAATGCCATTGATAGGAACCCGCTTGAGTTTTACATTTCAGAGAAGACCCCTAAATATGGCCCCAAAAGACCCTTTATTGTTTTTTACGACGACCCCCAGCATTCCGTTAGACTGCTTAAGGGAAATTGCATAGAAATATTAAACCAAGCAAGAGAAAATAGCGTTGATATGATATTTGCTGATCCTCCATATTTCCTTTCTAATGGAGGTATTACTTGCCATGCAGGCAAAATGGTCTCTGTAAATAAAGGGAAGTGGGATAAGTCAATGGGTGTAGAAGAAAACCACAAATTTACCCTTGAGTGGTTAAAGGCATGCCAACGTGTCTTAAAACCTAATGGCACTATCTGGGTCTCAGGAACTACCCATATAATCTATTCTGTGGGATTTGCCATGCAACAGCTTGGTTATAAAATCCTTAATGATATCATTTGGTATAAACGCAATGCTCCTCCCAATCTCTCATGCAGGTATTTCACACACTCAACGGAAATAGTGCTGTGGGCTGCAAAGAACGAAAAAAGTAAACATTACTTTAACTATCAGTTGATGAAAAAGATAAACCAAGGCAAACAAATGCGCAATGTCTGGGAAATCTCCCCACCTTCTGCCGAGGAGAAGAGGTTTGGCAAACACCCTACCCAAAAGCCTGTAGCTTTACTAAACAGAATTATTCTTGCATCTACCAGAGAAGGGGACTTGGTACTCGATCCTTTCTGTGGAAGCTCAACAACTGGAGTTGCTGCTGTATTGTGTGATAGAAAATATGTAGGTATAGAGTTAGAAGATGAATATCTTACACTTTCGGTTAAAAGATTAAAAGATGCTATTGTAAAGCGGGGGACAAAATTGTTTGCAATAGAAGAGCTTGTTGCATTATAAGGTGAATACTGATAAGTAATTATGGAACGAGCAGAAGCAGTTAAGAAACTAAAGGAACTTGAGGGGCAGGACTTGAGGGAACTTGCTGACTTATATAATGTTACTGTATGGAAGAAAGGGAAACTCAATAAAGGTTGGGCTGGACATGTAATAGAGAGACATTTAGGTTTACCATTGAATTCGTCAAGAGCCCCTAATTTTGGTTCTTGGGAATTAAAGATAGTGCCTTTAAAACGTCTGAAAACAGGCAAGATTGTAGTCAAAGAAACAATGGCAATAACTATGATTGATCCTGTAAATGTATTACAAACAGAGTTTGAAAACAGTCATCTTTTGATAAAACTCAGAAAGATAGTTATTTGTGCTCGTATGTTTGAGTCAAAAGAGGAGATATCCTCTCTTCTTGTTAGGGTAGGAACTTTTGATATTGGAGATTCTCTGGTTTATAAACAGGTAAAGACAGACTATAATCTTGTAAGGGATACCATAAGAAGTAGAGGGTTTGATTCTTTAACAGGTAAGATGGGGGTCTTGGTTCAGCCACGCACAAAAGGACCTGGGCATGGTAGCACCAGTAGAGCATTTTATGCAAGGAAAGTATTTGTAGAGCATATACTTGGTTTGACAAGATGGACAGGATAAAATATTAATGCCCCGTGCTTACAAGATGTCACACTTCTTTGACGCTATCGGATTGCAAGCACTTTGGAGGACAATGGGAGGAAAACAGGGACGAGGAAAACAGGGACAGCGACCGTTTATTGGTCCTTGTGTATTGCTATATCACAGGGTATCATTCCTTATAAAAACACCTTTTAATCTATGACAGGGTATTTTTGTAGATAACCACCTCTCTATCCCCCACTTATAACATCCTTATTGCCCTACATTAACACGGTAGTTTTATATATTTCAAAGCTACTGCCCACCAATTACTAAAATAGGAGAAGTGTTACTTTATGGTTTATGTATTGTCTAATAAAGTCAATTAGTTATGGATGGGGTATAAAAATAAGGTTACAATTATAGTGATACCCTTTTTCGACAGTTTAAAATTGAAAATGGCGATTTATCAGTATGTTAGAAGGCATACAAAAGTTTTTACCACTACATTTTATTCACGGTCTTAGAAGGAAGATCTTATAACGGTGTCACCATAG
>JALXFI010000359.1 GCA_027069035.1 bacterium | reverse complement strand
AACATTATGTTATTCGCATTTTCCTTCAATCCCTTCTAAATCAGGTCTTTTTTCTAATAGAGGAGGAGTGGAAAGAGTTCATTGCGAAACCCTTCAATCCCTTCTAAATCAGGTCTTTTTTCTAATCGATACCCCAAAAGCCTGTCCTCTCTGTAAGTCCTTCAATCCCTTCTAAATCAGGTCTTTTTTCTAATATCTGGGAATTGAACTCATACAGAGAAAAACCTTCAATCCCTTCTAAATCAGGTCTTTTTTCTAATAAATATTCGCCCGCAATTGTTTTTGTGTGAAACCTTCAATCCCTTCTAAATCAGGTCTTTTTTCTAATCCCTCCTTTCGATTAATTTTTACAATTCCAGATCTTACATGCAGGGTTAAACAGTTTTTCAATACACTCATGGGGAACTACCTCCAAGATAGACATCCACCCCTTCAGGTATACGATAACCCCTGCCTATTGTATCGACTTTCATCTTTGCCGGCAATGGATATATTCTTACATCATCCTGCTTATTGTTTATCAATCCTGCAATCTGAGATTTAAGGCTTTTGAGCTGAGGCCAGGCAAGTCTGCATAAAAATACCGAATACTGAAGGTGAATTCCCTGCCCTTTTATTAATCTAAAAACCTTTGCAAGCCGTTTAGGACTGGATATATCATAACATACAAGATAATTACTTTTCACTTCCAGTTCTCCCTCAAGATACTGAAAAAATCCATTAAAAGCAGATCAATAACCTTTAAAACCCTTTCTTTCTGGTTTTCAAATCTGATTATAATATTTTTCATGCCAGCGGAGTTTATCGTATAAAGCCCTTTCCTTTTTTCGAAAAATACGAAAAATTCTCGCTTTTTAAAAAACTGCAACACCTGCCTGTCCCGTTCCGCTTCAACGGCATAACGCAGGTCTTTGACAAATGCAAAGTTCTGTATTTTATGAAGAAAACTTATATGAGGATCAAGCTCCATATCAAGTATTTTTTTAAGAACAAGCTCATGAAAAAGGGCATCAATAACATTTTGCACCGCTTTTATATGTTTTATTGTCGGCATGTCTCCAAGCAATCCCTTTAAGCACTGTTGATAATATTCTTCTTTAAATCCTCGTTTTTCTATAAAAATACCGAAAGATTTGTTGATATTTACAAGAAGTCTTCTCTGAAAAGTTTTTCTGCGCGCCTGAAGCCAGTTTTTTACCCTCGTCTGGCCTCCGGAAGACATTCTAAGCCTTTCAACCTTCTCCTTTAAAACAGTATATGTAGGATCGTCTTCTATTACACTTGCCCTCATTCCGCTTTTTTTATTCAAGAATGTAATTGGCACACCACGTTCAACAAGCATTGCAATAACCCCGGACTCAATCCTTACATTTCCCGTTATAATCATCTGATTAATAAGGCGAACAGGAACCCTTCTGCCCGCTCTATCTTTTTCCTTTATCCATAAAGAGGGGCCGTCTGTTTTTACAAAGATGTTTCTGTTCTCATTAAGATAGATTGTCCTGCCCATATTCATCTTCTAAAATTCTCCGCGCGAGTTCTCTTATATGTATTACCAATTGCGAACGTATATTTCTCACCCAGTCTTCATACAACTCGTAATATCTTTTTCTGCCGCCTTTTTTCAGATAACATCCGGGACGCTCTTTGCCTGTTGTAAAGTCTCTTGAGGTAAATATTCTCTGTCTGAATAAATACCATATCCAACCGTCAACCAACGGCCTAAAAGGCTCAATAATGTCACATGCAAGGGATTCCCTTCCATATTCAAAGTCGTGAAAGTATCCTATTAAAGGATCCAACCCCATAATCTCTACTTCTCTCACCCCTTCCCAATGCAGCATTGTGTAAGTAAGCGAGAGCATGGCGTTTGCCGGATCTTCCGGCGGCCTTCTGACCCTTTTTGTAAAACCCAATGATTGAGGGAAAAGCGCTGTATAGGCAGAAAAGTAGGCTGATGCTGCGCCTCCTTCAAGTCCCCTTAGCCTTCCAACATCACCTGTTTCTATTTTTTCTATTTTGTTTAGGCTGTTTTCAATGGTTTCAAGAGCTCTGACGATATCTCTTCTGCAATCAGGCCTTCTTTTCAAAACGCCTGTTAAGAGACTTCTCTGAGCCGTAAGCTTTGCCGAAACAAGTTCACATGCCCATTTAAAGGCAAAAGGAGTAGAAACCCTTTCATACTGTTTTATCCTTAAATAACCGTTATTGTGAATCCTTCCGCTGAGTCTGCCTTTGAATTTCTGCCTCTTTCCTGATAAGAATATTACGCTTATATTCTCATCGGCAAGTTTATGAAGCACACCAGTATCAACAAGTATCCTTCCTGATATCACAACCCTCTTAAGTGGTTTTACAGGCACCATTCCATCTCGGCCGGAGCTTGTATAGAATGCAATGGCATCTCCGTCAAGCCTTAACTCAACGTCTTTTCTGTCTATGTAGAGTGTGCCCATAACACCTACGGTGATTCAAGGTTTAAACAGCCTACGGCTAATTCAAGGTTTAAACGCCTTCGGCGATTCAAAGTTCAAATACCTACGGCCGATTCAAGGTTCAAGGTTTATCCAAAATAGAAGAAAGAAGGGTCTTTTGGCTGGATGGCAATGCCAAGAGTATGAGTTCTCGACCTGCCATCCAGCGGAAAGATATGCACCCTGTCTTCATCTGCCTTTATTATTGACTCAACCAGAGATATTACAATATCCTTTTCAGCCTTGCTCAAGAAACACTCATAGACTGATTTTTGTCCTCCTGTGCTGTAGCCTTTCAAAAGATGCCTGACCCGATTAAGCCTTTTGTTATCGGTTATGTCATATGCTATTAGATATAAAGTTCGCATAAGAAGCTTATGGATCATTCAAGGTTTAAACAGCCTACGGCTGATTCAATGTTTAAACGCCTTCGGCGATTCAAAGTTCAAATACCTACGGCTAATTCAAGGTTTAATGTTTAAAAAAGCTATCTGAATATTATGGTATGGAAAAAGATAAGGATTGTCACGAATTACAACGTTTCAGAAACGTTGCAGAATATTCAGTTGTCAAAGAACGGCAGCGTATGGATAGTTCAAACGTCAAAGTTTAAACAGCCTACGGCTGATTCAAGGTTTAAACTTTGAATAATATATAATTTTTTCACTTCTTTTTCTTTGAGAATTCCTTCAATAACTCATCAACTTCTTCCCGCATACTTTTATACTTTTTCTTAAACTTCTCGCCCCTGTATCTTGAACCTTTAAGGTATTGTATTAAACGAGAGATCTGGGCAGAAATATCCTTAGACAGCATAACACCCTGTTTAAACTTGCCATCAGCGATATATGCAAGATCTCTTGCAATATAAAGTTGTGTCCTTACCTCTCCTGCAGAACCTTTGGCAATATAGAGAAACTGGACAAACTCCACATTTGAACCCCTTTCAAAACCCTCAGCTATGTTTGACATAACTGAGACAGAGGCTCGCCTTATCTGATCTACAAGCCCAAAGTCTTTCTTAAAATTATTATTGTTTGTAAGTCTGTATATAAAACCTACAAGTTCACGAGCCTTTTGCCAGACATCGAGTTCCTCAAAAGAACGTGCCATCCTACCCCCTTGAACTTTGAACATTGAACCTTGAACTTTAAACTTTGAACTTTAAACCATGTATAGCGTTGCAAGCGCTAAGCTGTATGATCAAATATTACCACATCCCCGGCAACCGGTGAGCGGTATATGAGCTTGCGCGCCTTCCCATGAAGGGCATGGGCCACCTTGAGATATAGCCAGACTGGTCCCTGACCCGTAAGGATAACATCATTGCCCTCGCCGGCAAGATCTTTGGCCATTTTTATATATGTGTCGAGCTCTGAGAGTTTAGCGTTGTTTGCGTAAAGTTTAGAAAGATCAATTTGCGTTTTTTCCAATTTACTATCTCCTATCAGGTAATATGAGAGTGTGTTAAAGTTAGTTGAAATTTAGAGTAGCGGCTCCTAAAATGGAATTATTTTTAATTATACAAAAACCATTTAAAGGAGGAGCCGCATA
>JALXFI010000358.1:969-4038 GCA_027069035.1 bacterium | reverse complement strand
CGATTTTTCTTTTGAGGCGTACATAACCTCTGCGGTGAGAAAGAAAATCGCCGAGAACACAGCAGTTAAAGATGTATTGCCAATTTCAAATCCCGCTATCACGGAATTTGGGTTACACAAAAAAAATTAATAAGGTTCAGTGTATGAAAAAAATAATTTATAGATCCAGCAAGGGTTTCACCTTGATTGAACTTATGATAGTTGTGGCAATCATAGCCATATTAGCAGGCGTTGCAATCCCTTCATATATCGGCTATAAATACAAGGTGCTGCAATCAGAGGCCTATTCCAATATAAGCGCCATTTATACACTTGAAACCGCCTACAGTGTTGAAGATGAAACCTATCTTACCTCCAAATGGACACCAACCAATATACCAGGGACAACTCCCCCCACATGGCCAAGCAACAGCAATAATTTTGCCATTCTCGGGTTTGCCCCTAAAGGAAGGTTTTATTACAGGTACGGCATAGCAAACAGCACAACATGGGTGGCAACTCCGCCATCCAACAACACCGTCTCCTTAAGCCCCAATATAGACATTATTATACAGGCTGAAGGCGATATAGACGGGGTAGGAGGCACTGCACAGATGTACAATACGGATGAAGAAAAAGTAATCGTGAAACTGACAAACGATTTTTAAATCTTCAAATCCCGCTATAGCAGATTTGGTTTAAACCCTCCCCTTAACAAGGTCATCCATTACTGAAGGATCGGCAAGTGTGCTTGTATCACCAAGCTCGTCTATACCACCCCTTGCAATCTTTTTAAGTATCCTTCTCATGATCTTCCCGCTTCTTGTCTTTGGAAGCGCCTTTACGAATTGAAGCTTATCAGGCTTTGCTATCGGACCTATAGATGCCCTCACATGGGCGCCAAGTATCCGGCTAAGTTCATCGGATGGGCCAAATCCATCTTTAAGTATAACAAAAACGTAAGTGCCTTCACCTTTCACTTCGTGAGGGAAACCGACCACTGCGGCCTCGGCCACAGCCTCATGGCTTACAAGCGCCGATTCAATCTCTGCAGTGCCCAGCCTGTGACCTGAGACATTTATAACATCGTCCGTCCTGCCCATAAGCCAGTAGTCTCCATCGGCGTCTATCCTTGCGCTGTCGCCGGCAAAGTACTTGCCCGGAAATCTTGAAAAATAAACCTCTTTAAGGCGTTTATTTTCCTGATCGCCGTAAGTGCCCCTTATCATACCTGGCCACGGCCTTTCGATGACAAGATACCCTCCCTCACCAGTACCGACCGGAGAGCCGTCTTCTTTTACTATAGCCGGCACTACCCCGGGGAAAGGTCTTAAGGCGGAACCGGGCTTAAGTGTCATCGCACCGGGAAGCGGTGTTATAAGTATCCCTCCCGTCTCCGTCTGCCACCATGTATCCACTATAGGCAGCCTTCCTTTACCGACGTTATCATGATACCACATCCATGCCTCGGGATTTATCGGCTCTCCTACGCTTCCAAGTATCTTGAGTGAGGAAAGATCATGTTTTTTAACCCATCCCTCACCCTCTTTCATAAGCGCCCTTATAGCGGTCGGGGCGGTATAGAAGATGTTTACTCCGTATTTATCCACAATCTCCCAGAACCTGCCCGGATCAGGATATGTCGGCACGCCTTCAAACATCAGACTTGTAGCCCCGCATGAAAGCGGCCCGTAAACAATATAACTATGGCCTGTAATCCAGCCTATATCCGCTGTGCAGAAATGGACGTCTTTATCGTGATAATCGAATATCCATTTAAAGGTAATATTGGAATATAACAGATACCCGCCTGTTGTATGGAGAACACCCTTAGGTTTGCCTGTAGAACCGGAGGTGTAGAGAATAAAAAGAGGGTCTTCAGAATCCATCTCTTCAGGCCTGCAATAGTTTTCTATATCCGATGCGCCCATCTCTTCATGCCACCAGATGTCTCTGCCTGTTGTCATATCGGCTCCATCCGCCCTTTTAACTACTATTACCTTTTCTATCGTAGGACATTCCTTAAGGGCTTCATCCACATTCTCCTTTAGAGGGACAAACCTGCCTCCCCTCACCCCTTTGTCCGCTGTGATAAGAAATGAAGACTCGCAATCGCAGATCCTGTCCCTTAACGACTGAGAGCTGAATCCACCAAAAACAACGCTGTGTATCGCGCCTATCCTTGTGCATGCAAGCATGGATATCGCAAGCTCCGGTATCATGGGAAGATACAACGTCACCCTGTCCCCTCTTTTAACTCCCTGCTTTTTAAGGACATTGGCAAATCTGTTGACTTCATAGTAAAGCTGCTGATAGGTATAGGTCTTATAAGAGCCGTCGTCCGCTTCCCATATAATGGCGGCCTTGTTCCTTGCAGGCGTATCGATAAATCTGTCAAGACAATTGTACGAAACATTGAGCTTGCCGTTTATAAACCATTTTATCTCCGGCTTTTCAAAGTCCCACTCAAGCACCTTATCCCACTTTTTAAACCATGTAAGCTCCTTTTCCGCCATCTCCGCCCAGAAACCTTCGGGGTCATCTACCGAACGCCTATAAATCCTTTCATACTCTTCCATACTACCTATATATGCGCCCTTGCTGCATTCCTCAGAAGGCGGAAAGGTTCTCTCTTCTTCCATCAATACCTGGATAGCTTTGGCCGTATTATTCATGATTTATACCTCCTTTAATTTAAGGGTCCGGATTTAAAGTGTTTCTTATTAATAAAAGAGTTTATTAAAAGTATGCCACATTGCCGCATCAATATCCAATAAGAATATCTTTAAATTATTTCGGTTAGAGTTACAAAGACTTTAACAATTTTTTTAATAAAGTCGTCTAAACTCCCCTCTTTCCATCTTCCCACACAACCTTGTGAAGCTGTAGTTGGAAACGCACATCAAGGCCGTCTTTAAGTATCAGGGAAACAAGTTCTTCGGAAGAAAACCTCCCGAAGACAGGAGAAAACAGCACTTTCACCCCATTCCCAGGTATATTATCCTCAACAAACATCTTGCTCCATCTGTAATCCTCAATACCGCCGATCACGAACTTTACCTCATCTTGAGGATTCAGATACTTAAGATT
>JALXFI010000358.1:0-959 GCA_027069035.1 bacterium | reverse complement strand
CCATAAGGAAACTCCCCCCGCATCCGCTTTCGGGCGTCTTTACATCAACCACCTTTACAATCTCTCTATCAAGCCCTTTAAGTAACCGGCTCCCGTTCGTCTCCAACAAAACCTTATAACCGGCATTTAAAAGAAGCTCAGCAAAAGGAAATGTCTCATCCTGAAGCAGGGGTTCTCCTCCTGTTATCTCAACCCTTTTGCATGGAAACTTACACAACTTCTCCAAAACCGCATCCATAGTCATCTCAATGCCTTCATCCCGGACATACTCTGTATCGCAGTAGTTACATCTTAGGTTGCAGCCAGAAAGTCTTACAAAAACAAAGGGAAGCCCTGCATAGGTTGACTCGCCCTGAATGCTGAAAAATATTTCGTTTACCTTCACATCCGTCCTGTTCTTCCATTACATGCCATTACATGCCGGGATTTTATATTGACCCAAAAACCTATCTTTGCTTTTGGGACCCCCTAATTCTTCACTTGACAAGAACCTATCTTTATTGTACAGTTTGTACATATTGTTTACTTTGGAGGTGTCGCCATGACCATTGTCACTACAGCAGAAGCCAGAAAAAAACTCGCAGAAATAGTCAACAAGGTTAAGTATGGAAAAAAGCCTGTTGTTTTGACCAGAAGGGGCAAGGAAGTTGCCGCGCTTATCTCCATGGAAGAACTTGAATTGTTGCAATATATTGAAGATCGTATTGATATTGAAGATGCCAAGAAAGCCCTTAGCGAGCCCGGGGGGAACATTCCGGCCGAAAAACTCTGGAAGGAATTGGGGCTTTAATACATGAAATATTCGGTTGAGTTCAGACCGACCGTTTTGAAAAGGCTGAAGCGGCTCCCCAAAAGGGATTTGCGACGTATTAAGAAAAGGATAGATGACCTTTCCGAAAACCTGCCTGACCCTGCTACCACCAAAATGAAGGGGAATAACTCTTTCCACAAAATACGAT
>JALXFI010000357.1 GCA_027069035.1 bacterium | reverse complement strand
CTCTAATATCCTTAATCTTTCTGACGATACGATCATCTACTCCGGTCATGGCCCCAAAACCACTGTTGGAGAAGAGAGAACTCATAATCCTTTCTTATTAAGACTTTAGTCATGCCTTTTGAGGGATATTTTTGCAAGGCCTCCATCTGTTTCAGGGACTTTTCCTGCAATAGAGAGTTTTAATGAGATATTTTCCTTAAAATGGGAGTTTAAAGAATATGCTTAGAGGTAAAGAGATTCTGCTTGGTGTAACCGGAGGCATTGCGGCATATAAGGCCCTGGAACTTGTAAGACTCCTTGTAAAAGACGGCGCCGATGTGGGCGTTATAATGACCGCCGCCGCAAGGGAGTTTGTAACTCCATTGAGTTTTGAGACCCTTTCCGGCAAAGGTGTATATACGGGGACATTTGACACCGGCAGGGGGCCATCCACCTTTCATATAGATCTGGCAGACAAAGCGAATATCTTTATAATAGCCCCTGCAACGGCAAATACTATAGGCAAGATAGCGACCGGCATAGCTGATGACCTTCTAACCACAATCGCCATTTCAACAACCGCCCCATTTCTGATTGCACCTGCAATGAATGTGAATATGTATAACAATCCCGTAGTACAGGGCAATATAAAGAAACTTAAAAAACTTGGGTTTAATTTCATAGGGCCTGAAGAGGGTGGGCTTGCCTGCGGATATGAGGGCAAGGGAAGGATGAGCGAGCCTTTGGATATAAGAGAGGCGGCAATAGGCATCCTTACCCCGAAAGACCTTGTAGGGGAGAGGATACTCATCACCGCCGGCCCGACAAGAGAGTTTATAGACCCTGTCCGTTTTATCTCAAACCCGTCAACAGGCAAGATGGGTTTTGCTATGGCCCGTATTGCAAAACACAGGGGCGCTGAGGTGACTTTAATAAGCGGAGATGTCCCGTTGAGGCCTCCTTCCGGTGTCGAGTTCATTAAGGTTACCGCCGCAGATGAGATGAGAAACGAGATATTAAAAAGGTTTGAAAAAGTAAGTGTAGTGATAATGTCGGCGGCGGTGGGGGATTTTTTACCAAAGGAAACAAAAAGTGAGAAGATAAAAAAACAGAAAGGCTTTACACTTGAATTTAATCTTGCCCCTGATATACTTAAAGAGCTTGGTGCTAAAAAGGATGCTCAGACGCTTATAGGTTTTGCGGCGGAAACAGAAAGACTTGACGAGAATGCACAAAAAAAATTTTTAGATAAGAATCTCGACCTTATTGTGGCAAATAATCTTAAAGACCCTGATTCCGGTTTTGGCGCCGACACTAACAGGGTAACCCTTATTGACGGGAAAGGCGTCGAAAGACTGCCTCTTCTAAGCAAGGAAGAGACTGCATACAGGGTTCTTGATTGGCTTGTGAGAAGATCAGGCAAAAAACCACTCCATCAATTTATCTGACTTAAAAACAGGGGTGGGTCTCTGGATATTTATGATATCCTTCTGGTAAGAATAGAGTTTCCTTATGAAACCGCTTTTAGCAGACATACGGGGCTACCTTAAATACCTTGAACTGATGGGGGTTGAGGGGCTTCCTTTTGATGATGGCGCAACCGCAGGCTTTAAGGACGATGAGCCTGAGGATAGTGCTGCTTTAACGCTTCAGGATGTACGAAAAGAGATCGGCGATTGCACACGTTGCAAGCTTTGCAAGGGCAGGACCAATATAGTCTTTGGCGCCGGCAGCCCAAAGGCAGGGCTTGTTTTTGTCGGCGAAGGGCCGGGCAGGGATGAGGATATTAAGGGGCTGCCCTTTGTCGGGGCAGCGGGAGCAATGCTCACAAGGATAATTGAACGCGTTTTAAACCTTACAAGGGACGATGTATATATCGCAAATATTGTAAAATGCAGGCCGCCGAACAACAGAAACCCTGAACCGGACGAGATATTTGCGTGCATGCCGTTTTTAGAAAAACAGTTGGAAGTGATAAAGCCGGCTCTTATCGTTGCGCTTGGCAATGTTGCGGCAAAAAGCCTGATTGGTACCAAAACAGGCATTACCGCCCTGCGCGGTCGGTTTCATTATTACAGCGGCGGTATAAAGATAATGCCAACATATCATCCGGCCTTTCTCTTGCGAAACCCGGCAAAAAAGAGGGAGACCTATGAGGATATGCTTATGGTTAAGGCTGAACTTGAGGCGATTGTTAAGGATGCGGATTCTACTTCACCCCCTGAACCCTGGACCCCTTGACTCCTTGAACCCTATTTATATTATGAAAATAAAATTAAAAAATATCTTATTTGCCTTATTACTAATACTTATACCCACTTCCCCCCTTTACGGGGCAACGGTCAATGTCCTTAAGGTTAACGGTATAGTTAACCCTGTGATGGCGGAGTTTATAAAAAAGGAGCTTGCCTACGCCTACGTAAAAAAGGTTGATGCGGTAATAATCGAGCTTGATACCCCGGGAGGCTTGGACCTTGCCATGCGTGATATTATTAAGGATATCATGGCTTCTGAAATCCCTGTTGTGGTATATGTATCGCCAAGCGGTGCCAGGGCTGCATCGGCGGGGGTATTTATAACGATATCCGCTCATGTGGCTGCTATGACACCGGGGACAAACATAGGAGCGGCTCATCCGGTCTCTATAGGCACGGGACAGAAGATGGATGAGACGATGGTGAAGAAGGTGGAAAACGATGCCGTTGCCTATATAAAAGGGATAGCGGCAAAAAGGGGGAGGGATACGAAATGGGTTGAAAAAGCGGTAAGGAAAAGCGCTTCCATAACCGCTGAAGAGGCGCTCAAGCTTAAGGTTATAGACCTTATCTCGCCGAATCTTGACCAACTGCTCTCTCAAATTAACGGCAGAAAGGTAGAGACTATAACAGGCACAAAGGCCCTTAATACAAAGGGGGCTAAAGTTTTCTATAGAGAGATGGACTGGAGATTGCGCGTCCTTGATACCATAAGCAATCCTAATGTTGCCTATATACTTATGATGATTGGGCTTGCCGGCCTTTATTTTGAGTTCTCCAACCCGGGCGCAATACTTCCGGGGGTTATGGGAGCAATATCATTGATCCTTGCCTTCTACTCCTTTCAGACCCTTCCGGTCAACTATGCAGGACTATTGCTTATAATATTTGCGATAATCCTTTTTGTGGCGGAGATAAAGATAACAAGTTACGGGGTTTTGAGTCTTGGCGGGATAATATCCCTGACTCTGGGCTCTATCATGCTCTTTGATGCGCCCGTGCCGTATTTAAGGGTTTCACTATCCGTTCTTCTGCCTACGGTTATCCTTATAAGCATGTTTTTTATCTTTGCCGTAGGTCTTGCGGTAAAGGCGCGCCTGTCAAAACCGATAAGTGGCGTGGAAGGGCTCATTGGGAGTGAAGGCATAGCAGAGACCGCTCTTGAACCGGAAGGCAAGGTGTTTATCCATGGAGAGATATGGAACGCCGTAAGCGATGGAACTGTTAAAAAAGGGGACAGGGTAAGGGTAAAGGCCGTTGAAGGACTTAAGGTTAGTGTGGAAAAAACAGAGATATAGACCTTTTTATCTCTGTAATCTGTATTAATCAAATTATATAGGAGGTAGTTATGCCGAATGCTTTATTTGCCTTGGTCTTTTTTATTGTAATACTTATATATATCCTTGCAAGCGCAATAAGGATTCTCAATGAGTATGAAAGGGGTGTTGTATTCAGGCTTGGGAGGGTCATAGGAATCAAGGGCCCCGGCCTTATAATCCTGATACCGATAGTCGATAAAATGGTAAAGGTATCTTTAAGGGTTGTGGCAATGGATGTGCCTCCTCAGGACGTTATTACCAAGGATAATGTTTCGGTCAAGGTAAACGCCGTTATATACTTCAGGGTAATGGATTCTATAAAGGCCATAATAGAGGTGGAAAACTACCTTTTCGCAACCTCTCAGCTTGCACAGACCACCTTGAGAAGTGTGCTTGGCGAGGCGGAACTTGATGACCTCCTGTCGGAAAGGGAAAAAATAAATCATAAACTTCAGGCAATACTTGATAAACAGACCGACCCATGGGGAGTAAAGGTCGCCACCGTTGAGGTAAAGCATGTGGACTTGCCTGATGAGATGAGAAGGGCTATGGCCAAGCAGGCGGAGGCGGAAAGGGAGAGAAGGGCAAAGATAATCCACTCCGAAGGAGAATTTCAGGCGGCGCAGAAACTCTCCGATGCCGCAGCTATTATAAGTGAGAATCCTTCCGCCATGCAGTTAAGGTTTTTGCAGACCCTTACAGAAGTCGCATCGGAGAAGAACTCAACAACAATCTTTCCGGTGCCTATTGACCTGCTAACTCCCTTTTTGAAGAAGGCGAAGGAGAAAGAGTAATCGGATTTATAGAGCCTTTTTTATTATCGGCTGTTTCAATCTTTACGGCGGAGCTTGGCGATAAAACTCAGCTTGTTATATTTTTTCTTTCTTTAAGATACGGATGGGTTAGTGTTTTTATGGGTTCTGTGCTTGGTTTTGCCATTATAAACGGGCCTATTGCATTTCTTGGCAAGGCATCCGTACATGTCTTTCCAAGGGAATTGATCTTAAATGTTTCCGGGGTTTTATTTCTTGTCTTCGGTATCTTTCTTTTTTTAAGAAAAGACTTTTGCGAGATGCCTCCGGACGAATGTACTGAAAAAGGCATTTCAGATGCTCGGGAGAATGGCAAAGTTCCAGGAAGAAAGAACGGTTTTATCCCTTCGCTTGGAATGATACTTGTTGCAGAATTAGGTGATAAAACTCAGTTTGGCACACTTATTCTTGCCGCGCGATTCGGAAAATTCTGGCCTGTATATGCAGGGGTTATTCTTGCCTTGGCTCTTTCCTCATTGGTCGGGATAGTCTTTGGCAAAAAGATTTGCAGCGCCTTACCGCCAAAAGCCCTTTCCTATCTATCTTCTTTTGTCTTTATTTTGCTTGGGATATATACTCTTTGCTTTAAGCCATAATCCATTAAACAATTTTTTATCATTTATGATACTTGTTTTTCATGGTTCCTTTATTAAACTGAATGCACCCCTTATCTGTCCCAAGGAATAACCGCGGGCATTGTCCCTTGGGTAATATTTTTTCAGCGCATTTAAGACATTCGGAGCAATCTTTTTACCGTGGCAAGTCAAACAGACAGGTTCAACTGCCTGAGCCTTCATAAATCTGAAACGGCCGTTTTCAACAAGCGTTGCGGTCATAGTTGAAGGGTCGGTCCCTTCTGCCCGGGCCTTGTCGAACTTTTTAAGAACATCTCTCTCCCATGTATCCGGAATAGCGGTATGGGCATTACGCGGTTTCAGGCTGACACGCCTGATAGACCAGCCGGTTTTTTTGCTCAACTGTTTTGCCAGAGCGGGGGCTGTCTCGGAACAAACTTTAACGGCATACGCCGGGCCGCCGTTATGCAATGCTTCTTTCAATGCCGGCTTGAGTTTGCCGGCAAATTCTTTGACGATACTGTTTGCTTCCCGCTTCAGTATAGACCGGTCTTTTGTATTCATTGCACCTGCCCACTGAGATGCAATAAGTCCTGTTGCTGCAACAGAAAGAATCATAAATTTAATGCGCATAATAGCACCTCCTTTTTTATATGCCGGTGAATTTGTTTTTTGTCGATTCAATCACATAAAACAGTACCGGCACGGCAAGAAGGGTCAGAAACGTACCGGCAATAAGTCCTCCGATAAAAACCTCACTGCCGGAATGTTCTGTGGCATGTCACACAGTAGTTCATTGTAGCGTTAAGGGCATGGAGTGACCGGTTCATATCCCCTGTTTTTAGTATTTCACCAAGTTTGTCAGCGCTTTTGTGGAATGCAAAACCCATTTCTCTGTATCCGTCATTCTTAAACATGCTGCACATCCGTTGCATTTGAGGGGTAAGCCCCAATTTGGCATGCGCCGTTTCCGATGCCTTGTTAAATTTACCCTCCGCCATAAGCCCTATTATACTCCGTACCGCTTCTACATGGCTTTGCATGTTTTTCAATAAATGTTGTTTCATTTTGGGGTTGAGTTTGAGGGAAACCCTTACTGCATTTGTTTCATTTGTCGTCTCTTGCATCATCATGTGCATACCGTGTTTTTCTGCCATTACATTAAGCGCTCCACCGAGCAGAACTACCACAGCAAAAACAATCAAAAATCTTTTCATATCCTTCTCCTTTCAAATGGTTATAGAACTTAAAATTAACATCAAAAAACCGGCGTTTTTCCCTCACTGTTTCTGAGGCATCCACCGGGGACGGGGGCCGCTGCTTTCCTTGATTCTTTTCCTGATAAGCGCAAAGAATCTTTTCCTTTGTTCGGGCGTAAAGACCCTGTTTTCTTCAAGAAGGTGATCTATTACCTTGTTTTGCATCTCATGTTGTAGAGCCTGTATTTCCTCCTGTTTTAAGTCGATGGCTTTGCGATCGGGCTGCTCCATTGCCAGAAGAGCAATGAGTTCAAGCTGTTTTGCCTTGATTTTCTGCCCTTGTTCGGTGACAAATAGGTGAAACTTGTCGCGAAGACGGTCTAATCTGTGAATCCGGCCGCGGTCAATGTCCAATTCCTCATAAAGGGTATGACTGTGACTTGAGAGGCGGCCCGTAATAAATAATGTGTCTGTCTTATGGTATAAAAATAACCCGATAAAGACGATATTGAACACTACGGAAAAGATTATAGATAGGGTCTTAAGGTTTTTTTTCATCGTTTATTTCCTTTTCTGTGTGTTTGATCGGTAATGGCGATGTAGATCGAGCCGATGGAACCGGGAGGAACGGGGTTGAACCATTCCATGCCGTAAAAATTATCTTCCGCTTTGATGTTCAAATTCTGTTCAAACACCCATTTGCCGTCAATAAACGTTCCTGCAATCATGGCTATGAATACAGTTGCACACACCGCAATTCTCATAGGCCATGAAAATGCATATATCCACCTGAAAGGATTCCATGATGGAGACGCCGACGGTCTTTTTATCCTATAAACCGACTTTCTTTTTCGGGCCTCGGCCGTTATCCTTGCGGCAAGCCCGTCCGGCACTGGGGGGACAGGGAGCGAACCCCGGAATAATTCACCTATTTTATGGATATCATCGAGCCGAGCTTGGCAAACCTTGCAGCTCTCGAGATGGGCTTCCACTATGGAACGCTGTTTTTCAGGAAGCTCGCCATCTGTGTACGCATTGAGATAAGAAGTTATTTTTTTGCACCTCATAATAACTCTCCCTACTATACTTGTTAAACGGATGGAAAAGAGAAAACCCCCGCGGGTTTCTATTTTCTTATATGTAACAAACCGGCCTTAAGCGTCTTTCTGGCTCGGTCAAGCAGCCTCTCCACGGCCTTGACCGTTGTTTCCAGAGCCTTTGCAATGTCGGCATAACTCAATTCTTCATAGTACTTGAGTATGATAGCCATACGTTGTCTGGGCGACAGGCTGTCCATTGCCTGACGTAACTTCGTTTCGCGCTCCTTGCTGTAAAGGGTTGCAGACGGCTCATGGGAACGATCAGCTATCTCTGGTGGTTCTCCGGTGAAAGAAGGACGTTTCTTGCGGGTGTGGTCTATACAAAGTCTGGTGATAATGCGATAGAGGTACGTTGAGAAAGCGGCAGAAGGACGATACTGATGCCCCGTCTCCAATACCCGCAGGAATGCTTCCTGTGTTATATCCTCTGCCTCAGCCGAATCGCCAATGAAGCGGTAAGCCACACTCCATGCAGTACGCTGATGACGCAGCACAATTTCATTAAAGGCGTCAAGGTCGCCTTCTGCTGCCAGCAGCATGATCTGCTCATCTTTAAGCACCGTTAGTATGTCTCCTTCACAATGACGGAGCGGCTCCTTACATCCACTGTCTGATTTGCCCCCTGGCAGGCACACTGCCTGCATGAACAAGTTTACCATCTATTACAACCCCTGGTGTGGACATAAGGCCATATACCATTATCTCTTTGATATCTTCAACCTTTTCAAGCTCTATAGCCGCTCCTTTTTCATGCGCAACTTCTTTGATCATCCGAGCGGTGGCTTTACATTTGGAACAACCTGAACCAAGCACCTTGATCTTTTTCATTTTCTCCTCCTTTATTTTTAAAGATACATATTGAATGCCCATCCTGCCAGTGTAAAAGCTAAAGCCAGAACGGCGGCGAAACGTACCAAAGCAGGCCAGCGTATGACCTTTCTTAAAATGAGCATCTCCGGAAGGGACAGAGCCGCTATGCTCATCATCAAGGCCAGCGTAGTTCCGATAGGCACCCCCTTGCCAAGCATTGCCTCTGCGATTGGTATTACACCTGTTGCATTGGAGTAAAGGGGGACGCCAAGCAGAACCGCCAAAGGCACCGACCAGAAACTGTTGTTTACAAGATGTGCCTGAATCCACTCGTTTGGCACATAGCCGTGAAAGAGGGCGCCGGCTGCAACGCCGATGACAACCCACTTCCATATACGCTTTAATATTTCTTTAACCTCGGCAACGGCAAAACGATGACTGCCCGACAGGCTTGCCTCAGACTGGACTTTTATTGAATTGCCCATATGAATCTTCCATACATAATCCTCCACCCAGCGTTCCGGACGAAACAACTCCATTATAATGCCTCCAATATAGGCAACCGCCATACCAACCGCCACATAGAGAGCGGCTATTTTGAGCCCAAGTATCCCCGCCAGCAGTACTGCGGCAACCTCATTTATCATTGGACTTGCAATAAGGAACGAGAAGGTTACCCCCAAAGGGATGCCTGCCTCGACAAATCCTATAAAAAGCGGCACGGATGAACACGAACAAAAGGGCGTTGCCGCCCCAAGTATGACCGCAAGCAAGCGGGCAAGCCAGCGCGGTTTACTGCGCACATAACCGCGTACTCTTTCAGGGCTCAAAAGCGCCCTTAGAAAACCCATTATATAGATTACGCCGACCAGCAGCATAAATATCTTGCTGACATCCATTGCAAAAAACTGTACCGCCCGCCCTGTTGGCGACACGGGATTGAGACTTAAAATTTCGTAAGCAAACCAGTCGCCGAAAAGTTTGAACACAGCATCCCTCCTTATTATGTAGTTTTATGTATTAAGACGAATGAGCCGGTAAAAGGATGCAGGTATGGAAGGTTATTTTAATGGGGGCCTCGGTACGAAACAGCAGACTTTGTCTGTCTCATCCCAACTAACCTGACAGACTGTCTCCAGTTGTTTTTTCAGGCGTTTGCGTGCACGCTGCACGCGTGACTTTGCCGCCGCAAGCGAAACGCCTTTTAATTCAGCATATTGTCTTTGACTCATGCCTTCCAGGTCGCAAAGCCTTATGGCTTCACGGTCGTCTGAGGATAGTTCGGAGAGAATCCTTGGCAGGCATTGTGACAGGCCGTCCACAGGTATGGATTCTTTTTTCTCCTGCTGAAGCGTATCGGGAAGGGGGATATTAATCTTGTGTAGCCGATGCCTGTCAATCAGCATATTCCTTGCTACACGGAAAAGCCATGCGCGCGCATTCTTTATAGAGCAGAAATCTCTACGCTGCATCAAGGCAATGTAAAAAATCTCTTGAAGCAAATCATCGGTCTCGGCAGAGCTTTCAACATGTTTCAACAACCAACCCCGCAACCGGCCGGAATGTCTGTGCCATGTTTTTATCAGACATCCGTTGGATGATCGATTCTGCGGCAATTTTTATTCCTTTTGTAATTGTATAGTAAAAAATTACGTTGATAATATATGTCAATTTTTTTTTGCATGACTTATAAGCGGCCTCTTGCCCCTTTCTTTAAAACTTGCAATTATCTTTTCCGCCTTATCAAAAGGTACGGTTATAAAGGAGAAATTATCCATTATCCGTATGTCTCTTATCTCTTTGGATTTGATCGATATCCTGCCCATAATAAGTTCAACAAGTTTTCTGGGGTTAATCTTGTCTTTCCTGCCAAGCGCTACAAAGAGCCTCGTTTTACCCTGCAGAACGATCTGTCTCCCATTTGAGCCGGCCTCGTTTATCTCGCCATACGAATCCGGATTGAGTTCTTCTTCAAAACAATAGTTGAGTACTGCGGCCAGCATTTCTGCAGGAGGATTATCCTTAAGGAGATTTTCAGCCCAATTATAGTATTGGGTATCTACTTCATTTTCAAGGATTTCAGTCAGGTCGTCGTATATCTTCTTCTTTTTAGCCCTGATAATATCTTTTATCTTCGGCACCTTTGATCTCTTTATATCGGTCTTGGCAAACCGCTGTATGAACAAAAGCCGTTTATACTCGCTTGGAGTAATAAAGGTAATGGCTGTGCCCTCATTGCCGGCCCTTCCGGTACGGCCTATCCTGTGGACGTAGGACTCCGGGTCTTGAGGCAGTGAATAGTTTATGACATGGGTGAGATTGTTTACATCAATCCCCCGTGCCGCAACATCCGTTGCCACAAGAATGCGGACACGTTGTTTTCTGAATCTTTCAAGAGTTCTCTCTCTGTGCGCCTGAGATATATCTCCATGGATGGCTTCTGCATCATATCCCCTGTCTATCAGATGGCTCGCAACGGAGTTGACATCACTCTTTGTTCTGCAAAAAACCAGACCGTAAAAATCATCTTCTATGTCGATTATTCTGCACAGGGCCTCGAATTTATCCGATGCCTTTATCTCAAAGTATATCTGCTCTGTAAGGTTGGTTGTAAGCTGTTCTTTCTTGGCCGTAAGAAGCTCATAACCGTCCATGTATTTGCGTGCAAGGGCCTTTATCTTTCCCGGTATTGTTGCGGAAAAGAGCAGTGTTCTCTTCTTCGGGTTTGTATGCTTCATTATCTCTTCCATATCCTCGATAAATCCCATGTTAAGCATTTCATCCGCCTCGTCAAGTATCAGGTACTCAATCTTGTCAAGCTTCAGGGTCTTTCTGTTGAGATGATCGATGACCCTGCCGGGCGAGCCGACCACTATATGCACGCCTTTTTTAAGCCTTCGCAACTGCTGATCTATCGATTGCCCGCCATAAATCGGTACAATCCTGATATCTTTATCTCCCTTTAGTGAATTGATCTCTTCCGATACCTGAATCGCCAACTCCCGTGTAGGGACAAGGACCAGCGCCTGAACCGTTCTTGAATCCGTTTTTGCCATCTCTATAAGGGGCAATCCGAATGCTGCGGTTTTGCCTGTGCCTGTTTGAGCCTGTGCTATGATATTGGTATCATCTCTCAGCATTACCGGAATGGTCATGGCCTGAATAGGGGTCGGCTCTTCAAAGCCTTTTTTATTGATCGCCTCGAGCGTCTTCGCCGAAAGTCCAAGTTCGCTGAATGTCTTTTTATCCGTCATATATTTTACTCTCTCCGTTTGTTATGAATTGATTGGAATTAACGTTTTAACTTTCCATCATACACCATTGAGAGTGAAAGAGATAGCAAAATATTTCCCGCCAAATCCCGCGATAGTGGGATTTCAAATTGGCAATACATCTTTAACTGCTGTGTTCTCGGCGATTTTCTTCCTCACCGCAGAGGTTATTTACGCCTCAAAAGAAAAATCGCCTGCGGCCTTGCATTTAAAGCGTCTTGCTAATTTACCCAAAAACCCAAATCTATTTTTGGGGTGCAATTTATTTTGCTGAGATAGAAATCAAAAATTAGAGCTAAGTAATTGATTAAGCAAAGATTTAAATTTTTTGACCGAAGCCCTCCTTTTATTTTAGTTGCACCTTGACGCAATTTGAAAAAAAACAGATTAATGGAAGTATCATTTTGATATTTAAATGTAAAATAGTTTCTATGCCTTTGAGGTGTTGATGGCATAATTCTTGCTTCTAATTTAAAAAGTAGATTTGTGTTTTAAAATCTTAGAGGTGTATTGTTTTGTCAAGTAAAACATATAACATTATAATTACAATTGTTTTTACTGCATATGTACTCTTGTTTTCATCTGTAGTATCCGCTGTCCATAAAGGCGCAGGTGACTTGACATGCGGCAATTGCCACACAATGCATAACTCTCAGGGCAATGCCGCCATGGATGGCG
>JALXFI010000356.1 GCA_027069035.1 bacterium | reverse complement strand
CCCTTATGGTCTTCCCCGTCTCCCTTGTAACAAGGTTATCGGAACCGTTACCGACTTCTTCTTTTAATATCCGGTAGAGGTCTAAGTTCATCTTAATTTTGTCCTCATATACTGCCCTGTATAACCACAAACGCCCGTTCTTGGAGAATTGACAACGGGCAGAAGCATTTCATCTCCACATTCGTGGTCTTCAGCGCATCTTTCACACAACCAGCCGCTTTCATTCCACTGGCATTCGGCGCAAATCCAGATTGCCTGTCCCTGTCCGCAGTTGTCACAGGGGATCAAAGGCTGGGCATTTCTTGCAACTATTTGTATCTTTTTGTTTTTATCTGTTGATCCATAATAAACATCTATAGCTTTTATAGTCAGAGCAGTGGTGCTGCCGAAATCATATTCGTAACTTAATTTACTCCCCGGCTCAAACACATCTTTTATTTTCCTTTTCATGTTAATTTCATTGCCAAACCTTTCATACATGAAGGCGCTCAGGTGCCCGCAGCATTCGAGCCATATATCCCTGAGAAAATTATCTAAATATTCAAGGGTTGTATTTCCCTGTAAAAGCAAATGCAAAAAATAAGCTGAGTCGTATGTATCCGATACAACTATATAAAACAGTTCGTTTGTCCGAGTTTTTCCTTTCCTGTCCAAATGTTTAGTCAAACACAATTTAAGATGTTTTGTCAGTCCCCTTCCTGTGAATTCTGATTTACACAATTGACATTTCGATTTTGGTGTTTGATATTCCATTTTGATTTATCTCCTTTTTGAAGTTATATAAGGCAAGGCAAAAAAATGGCAAGCCGCCCAAAAAATCTCGCATAACCAGAATTTCTTACTTCTCATATGGGCCAAGAAACCGTTCGCCATTGAAATGAACAAATGCAGCGGTAAGAGACCCCACGGCCGCACCGGCATCCAGCAAGTTTATTTTGCCTTTAATATTTGCAAAAAGAGAGGCCATAAAGCTTGCAACCTTAGCATTAGTCATGAATTGTCCCAGCCCTGAACGTTTTGCCGGATCAATCTTTCGATTCGCATCAAGCCGAAAACATTCCACTGTATCCATTAAGTAGTAGTCCGTTTTTTTCAGTTGTTGGGTTGTAAGTGTCATTATAATTAAAGTTTTACAGTTGTAATTTATCTGTCTGAAAACTAACCAACCGGCGGTTCAGACTTTCATCAGGCTTTATGGCATTTTTGAAATGCTTAAAAAGGTTATTATCGAGAGAAAAGATGTGTGACAAACATTCTTTCGATGTGTCAACCTTTTTCATTTCGGTCTGGTTTAATTTATTGCTCCTCGTGAATATTGTTGGTTAATAGTAGGGTGGGCACAGCCCAATAAAAAGTCTCAGAATTAGAATTGCTTGTAGTGGGCCGTGCCGCCCTACTTAACCGTTTTTTCAGTCATAGATCACTAACAGTACAGTTTTTAAACTTTCCATCAATAACCTGCCTGCCAAAATTTATACAGTGCTGAATTGCTACTTCCTTTGTCTTGAAAGTGTTTGCAGCACTGAAATTTCGTATGTTAACCTGACTACCAGTGTCGTGCCATATACTGATATTGATAGTCCATTCCCCAGAATCAGCTAACTTATAGGGCGTAGCTTGAACTAAATAGTCTTTATAAGGAATTCTATTCACCTTTGTCGCATCGTGAGCTTTTGATGTTGCAGGCATTTTTATTAATGAATAAAGGGCAGTCTGTTCATCCTACAAGGCAAATTCAATACCAAACCTCCCAAAGAACTACACCACTTTCACATAAGCATCAGTAATACTCTCAGCAGATATTGAATGCTCTTCCGGCATGTTAAACGCAAACGGATGTGGAGAAACAAATTTCATTTGCAACGAAACAGGGCTTCTTGCCGCCTGTACGGTTCAACGTTTCTTGCCTCGATTTACACTTACAGGAAACTAAATATAATCGGGAATTCGCCGATATTGATTCGCTTGTCGAATTAGCTCAGGCTTTGGACGTTGACTTGCTTCCAAAGGTAGATGAATACTCTGATCTAAAAAAGAGCAAAGCTGACTTAATCCTCCATCTAAATTCTGCCCTTTTAATTCAGCAGCTTTTCCCTTATTCAGTCGCATGTAATAATCCTCATCCAAGAAGATCAAACCGGTATCGTAAGCTCTATGCATCGTTGGAGAAAGTGCTATTCCATTGAAGACATGGTCACTACTGTCTTCAGATGCGACAGGGAGAATATGTGCAGCATCTACTAACTTCAATTGAAATCGGGTGACTGCACATCGGTTGTCATATGCATTTAAAACCTTTTTCCTGAAATTGGCCTCTCTGGAATACCGACTGATCTTGGAAATGATTCTTTGTCTCTCTGCTGTTAAGTCTCTAATACCCTCCTCAATGGCTTCGGATAGAGTCGCTTTTTTAAGTAAATCCAGGACATTTGCATCAGCACCGTACTTATGAAGGATTTGTGCATTTAAAATATAATGAAGCAATTGGTCCGGACGAATTCCAACCGCAATTTCCTGATTGTCTTTTGTGCTAAAAGCTAACCCATTTTGAAGGGCGTCATGGAGGGTATGGATATCAATCTGTACAGAAGGAGAGCCGACAGAAAAGGTTCGATGTCTTGTGAGATCAAATCCTGCAAACATATTTAAGTCTGGATAAAAACCAAGCAAAGCAGTATATCCATCAGGATTAACCTGTAAAGGAGACTTTACTGAAGTCATTTGGATGCGATATTCATAGGGAAGTGTCTTTCTTCCCCCATGAGTCAATGTCCAGATATAAACCCATAAAGAAAAAAGTTGTTCCTGATGCTGAATTACAAATGTTCGGGGATGGATACGTTCAGATGATGAGGTATACCCGCCACTTCCTCCTGACTGTTCGATAGCATCTAAAATTGCTTGAATGATTATAGAAGGTTGAGCTGCCGGCATTTTTCGTCTTTCTCCATTGATTGTTCTTCTTCCTTCACAAAAGGTGTTTGAACTGAAGGTCGGTTTTTCCCTCCATCGGAAGGTAATGACTCTTCGTTATCTACTCCATTCCAAAGTGCTCCTGGATGGGATAGACTATAGGTTGGAACCTTTTTTTTCTGTTCTGAAAGTTCTTGGAAACGAAGTTTTCCACCTTCTAAATATTCTTCAACGGTATCAACACAAATCCATTTCCGCTTTAATCGTTCAGCCACTTCCCCTGTCACACATGACCCGCCAAAAGGGTCAAAAACTAAATCCTTTTTATCAGTCAACATGCGAATAAAGTATTCCGGCAATTCACTAGGATAACGAGCAGGGTGTGGTTTGAGACCATGTTCTTTACAAAGTCTCAAATAGGATGAGCTGCTTTCCGTATTAGCAATGGCAATTAAGTTCGGAGGTATAGAAGCCCCATTATTTCTCGAAAATTTATCACTTATATCATGACCACTTGGACGTAATTTAGCATTATATCCATTCTTAAGCAGCCCCTTCATAGAATCACTATAAGGAGTAAGTACTCGTCTGTTGCTTGCTTTAGGCCAAGGAGTTTTAGAGAGCCACCACACACAGTTAATCGCATCTTTAACGCGGATTCGTCTGACATTAACCCACTCAGCCGGGGTAGGAAGTTTTGAAGGATTCCACCAAAAAAAATCTTGAGCTAAATGAAAGTTACACTCACGGCAAAGCATGATTAAAAGTTCATAATGATATAAAGACCGGGTAGGTTGTCCTGGTATCCAGGCCCCTCCAATGTCTATGACTAAAGACCCGTCTTCTGACAGAATTCGATAAAATTGTTTGGCAAATGCACGAAACCAATCCAAATATTTGTCTGCATCAACATTTCCATAGTCTTTTTTACGAACAAGACCAAAGGGAGGAGAAGTCATAATCAAATTCACTCGTTCATCTCTAAGAGTAGACATAACCTCAAGAGAATCCCCAAGGTACATTTTGCCCAAATTTGTTTCATAAAATGTTTCCATTTGTTCCCTCTTATTGCAGTATGTACTGTTTTCCTTGCACCAAAAATATGCTGAAAAATATCTACAAAAGTTTGCTTTAAATCAC
>JALXFI010000355.1 GCA_027069035.1 bacterium | reverse complement strand
GGTTGTCATCACTCCCCCTATAAAAACATTCCTTGAAGAGAAACTTGCATTTGCGCTTTTTCATAATCCCCTATTAAGAGGTTTTTGGCATGATGAACTGGGTGAATACGGGTACGAAAGACTTAAGGCATTATTCCCTTTAACATGGATATTGGACCCAAGGCCTGTGCCGCCTATTGCGAGTATACCGTTTATTGAGTTCAGAGGCGGCGGGGTCGCTTCATGGAAATTTCTTAAACGCTGCACACAGAAGGAGAGAAGGTATGTTATAAAGCCATCCGGTTTTTCTGAACGGGCATGGGGAAGCAGAGGCGTGGTCATCGGCCACGACATGAGTATGGAAGAATGGGGCAAAGAAGTGGACAGCGCCCTTTCAAACTTCTACACCTCTCCCCATATTCTACAGGAATTTAAAAAGGCAAGAAAGACACGTGTGAGACTATTTAATAAGACAAGGGGCTCGATAGAGGATGTTGAGGTGCGGGCAAGGTTTACCCCGTATTACTTTGTTTGCGGAGAGGAGGTAAGGCTTTCAGGGATACTTGCCACGCTTTGTCCGTCGGATAAAAAGATACTTCACGGCATGGAAGACGCCGCAATGGTTCCATGTTTGGTAGAATGACAGACAGGATAAAATGTATTTATGATAAGTTAACTCAATAATTGTAAAATACAATGTGTATGCCGTTAATGTTGATATATTGAAAATTAAAGCGTTATCTCCATGCCGTCATATGCAAGTTCGACATGAGGGGGAAGGGTGCTTCCCGTTGCATCGTAATCCACATTATGGCTTAGATGGGTAAATATAGCCCTTTTAGGTTTTAATATCTTGACCATATCTACGGCTTCATCGATGTTGAAGTGTGTAAAGTGGGGTTTTTGACGGAGTGCATCAAGGATAAGAAGGTCTAAATCCATCAACTGTTTAACGGAATCCTCCGGTATCTTGCTGCAGTCGGTAACATATGCTGTTTTATCTATCCTGAACGATAGCACCTTCATTTTACCATGATATACTTCAATGGGGAGTATCTTTAAAGGCGGTATTGAGATATGGCCGTCTATAATATGTGTTTCAAGGTGAGGCTTCCAGCCTTCCTTTACAAAATTTTGAAATATGTACTTGAAATAGATCTTAATACGTTCTATTGTTTCCTTATTGCCGTAACATGGTATATGGTTATTCTGAATGAGGTTGAAACTTCTAAGTTCGTCGATGCCGTGAAGGTGGTCTGCATGCGGGTGGGTAAAGAGTACAGCGTCTATCTGGTTTATTGAATGCCTTAATGCCTGCTGCCGCAGGTCTGTTGAGGTATCTACAAGGATATTTTTGTTTTTATGCCGAATTAAGATGGATGCACGAAGCCTTCTGTTTTTTTTGTTGTTTGAAGTGCAGACAGGGCACTTGCAGCCTATAACCGGCACCCCGGTGGATGTGCCGCATCCAAGGAAGGTTATCTTCATAGTTTTGTAAGGCTATCACTTTTACGGGTCAATCTCAAGGCTTTTTATGTCCATATCTATTGTAAAAGAAAGGCTCTCTATACTAACAAAGGCATGCAGAACAAATGTCCTTAAGGCTAAAGGTGTATGGACATTGGAGCCGCAGCAACTGCGTTTTGCCATAGGAGACGCCCATGGGGAGCTCAAGGTGCCTTTTGTCTTCGGCAGCAGTGATCTCAGGGTATTTAAAACCTCTCTTATGGAGCTTGCATTTTATGTAAAAAACCGGATGGAGGACAAAAGCCCCGAAGAGTTGGAAAAACTTTTTGCATCAAAACTTCCCGGGCGTATAAGAGAACTGCCTGCCCCTTCATACAGACTTCTTTCATTTGATAGGCTGCCTCTAAGCAATAATACAATACACTCTCTTCTTTACTACGTGCCTATTCTTGATATGGGGGTGCTCAAGGTGTGGCTGGGGCAAAAAGGCGCCGGTCGTGTATTGTTTGAGAATTTAACGGCTATTTATAAAAAATCGTTAAAGGAAGAGATTTATTTGGAAGCAAAGGAGAGAACGGCCTTCATCACCCATCTTGCGGTAACGGCATCCCTTGACAGCGCCAAAGACGTCATTAAAAGGATCGGTATAAGGGGCATCGGCTATGAAAAATGGGAATACTATATCGGCCTTATATTATATTTAATCCTTAAAGAGGCGATACAGGGTGCGATATCTATGGTAAAGGAAGAGTTGCCTCTTGCAGATATTGACAGCACCTGTTTTTTATTAAGGAGCCTTATAACCCCTATAAACTTTGTTTTTATAAAAAAAGAGTTCCTTAAATATCGTTTCAATCCATACTCAATAAGTCATGATATCTTTGAGACCCTTTACAGGCTGGACAAATGTGATTGTACAGAGATGGATGAGCCGGAACAGATGATAGAGAGTTTATGCGAAAAAGCTGGAAAGGACAAGGGCATTAATGAACTGATCATTTTAGAGAGTAAACTCAGGACATTTAAGACCCAGCTTTTAATATACATTGCTTCGTTTGATGATCATCAGGTAAAAGAGCACAAGTTTTTGGTTCAATTTTTAAGGGATGAAAAATCTCTTTTAAAGATTTTTTTAGAAGAAGAAGCAAACAAGGAGGTTTGTAAGGCGATAGACATCCTTAAGGAATCCTTCCCTAATGAAAAAAACAGGCTCTCTGTGCTTGAAAAGATGCATAAGGCCGCCACATTGAACAAGCGGTGGTTTAAGGGGCGACGCACTAAACAAGTTCCTTCAGAAAGCAATATCAGGGATGCAGTTAAGGGTTATCTTGCCTACAGGTTTGACCAAGTTATGGATGAGCGGTTATCTTTCCTATGTAAGCTGATGAAGAACAGGAGAGAGGACTTTGTTGAAGATGAGATAATGGAGGATTATACAAAAGGGCGGATTTACAGATTCTCTGCTGATACAAGGTCTATTCTCAAAGGGAGTTCAAGTTCAGAGGAAGGTTATCTCTTTATAGACATGAAGGATTTTACAAGAAAGACATTTAGGACAAAAGAGATCGCGATGGCTGATTTCATGAAGGCGAAATTTTTCAATCCCATAATAGAGGTTGCAAGCAAATACGGTCTTGGTAAGGACATAACGGAAGAAGCCATAGGCGTAAAGCTGAAAAATCTCTTGGGCGACGCGATAATTTTTTCCGGCACCGTATCCTCTCTTGTATATCTTGCGGAGGATATTCAGGCCATCATGGATATTTACCGCAGAGAGCTTGCAGAGAAGCTTACTCCTCAACTCGTTCGGAAGATGGCGGACGAGCTTAAGGCTTCATATGGTAAATTGAAGAAAAGCATCTCTTCAAAAAAAGCGGCCACTCAAGGCAGGGATATAATAGACCTTATGGACGAGGAGGGCGGTTTGGAAAGCGCCTACAGAGATGATATAGAGGAGATGAAAAAGAAAGAGATGATGTCGGGGCTTTACATCTCCTATGGCGCTATGGCGGAAGAGGTCTATTTAAGGAACGATCTTTGGGGAGAGATAAATGTCACTATAGGAGAAAAGATAAATGAAGCGGCAAGAGGCGTAGGCCGCAGCGGCCTTGTAAAGGCAAGGCTGGACTCTATACTTGAGCAAAAAAGGGTTGAATTGAAAAAACCGTATCTTACCCTGCCTTTCAGTGTGTATATAGGAAGGACGTACAGGATAGTTATCGACTTTCCCACTGCGGCGAAGATTGAGAATGCACTGATAAAAAAGGGGTTGGAAGACTCAAAGAACATAGCCGGCCATGTTGCAAATACTGTATATGCGGATTTGAAAAAGGCGGTAGTCGGGGGGTCTTTTACCTCCCTTGAATTTCTAAAACCTGTTAAAGATATATACAATATCGGTCAGGCCTTAAGTGGACGTGCACTTAAGGCATTCAGAAGAGAGACAAAGGCGACGACCCTTCATTTCAACAAAAAGATACCGGTTAAAGAACTTGCAGAGGAGATTAAAGAGAGGTTCTTCTTTTTTGAAGATGTACTTAATTTCTGGTTCAGTATAAGGAGGAGTTTTAAGGGCGAAGAAATACTTGTATTCAGGCATGTCGGTAACCTGACATTCAGAGGGTTCGAGCCAGGCGGGTCGACAACGGTCTATGAGATTATAAAAAAGGATTCTGATTTTTATAAACTCTTCTTCAAATACCACTTGAACAAATGGATAGACAGGACATTTATGAAGGCGCCTTCTTCCCGAGGGCTTCATTGAGGCTTCCTGTCCTGTAGCCCTGAAGGTCAAGTGACGTATAGATAAAACCCGCCTCTTTAAAGCCGTTGATTATCTTGTTGCGCATTTTGTCCTGAAAAAATCTTGGAAACTCTTCCTTAGTCGTTTCTATTCTTGCCACATCTCCGTGAAATCTTACCCTGAACTGTTTAAAACCGTTTTCTCTAAGGATATCTTCACATCTTTCAACCAACCTGACCCGTTCAGGTGTTATCTTGGTGCCATAGGGGAAACGTGAAGAAAGACAGGCTGAAGCAGGCCTGTCCCATGTCTTAATGCCCATCCGCCTGCTTAGAGTGCGAATCTCTTCTTTGGAGAGGTTTGCCTCAACAAGCGGGCTTCTTACATTTTTTTCTTTTGCGGCATCTCTCCCCGGCCTGTAATCCTTAAGGTCGTCTGTATTGCTCCCGTCAGCGACCCAGCGGATATTCAATTTTGCGGCCTCAGCCCATGCAATGGTAAAAAGTTCGCTCTTACAGTAATAACAGCGTTTTTCATTATTTGCGGCAAAGTTTTCTATCTCAAGCTCATTGGATTCTACAATTATATGCCTTACACCGAATTCCTCTGCAAGCGCGCACGCATTTTTATATTCCACAAGAGGATAGGTGGGGGATGTAGCTGTAAAGGCCACAACTTTCTCCTTTAATACATCGTTTGCAACCTTGAGCAGAAAGGCGCTGTCGGCCCCGCCTGAAAATGCAACAAGAACAGAGTCCATATCCTTTAAAATACTTTTAAGGTCTTCAAGTTTTTCCAAACTCATACTTTACCTCTTAATCCTATACTGTTATAGTATTACATTGCTCTTTTTATGTAAAAGGATATTTTAAAACCATGGGAATTATATCTTAAAAATACAAAACGAGTGCAATCCCCGTGGCTTGCCGCAGGGATTGTGAGGGAATATAACATGGTGGATAATAGCTTTCATTTCGAGGATTCCCCGCCGCTTGCAGCGGAGAGCTTCAACTCGTATAAAGATATTGACAGTGGTCGTCTGTTTTCCGCTCAGGGCGATATGGATAATCCTGTAAAGTTTGGAGATAATTATCAGAAACCGAGACTGCTTCTGCCTGCACTGCTTTTTGCCGTGACGGTTGTATCTACCATTATTGCGGGCGCTGTGCAACAGGGTGTAGACCCTTTTAAAGACCCTTATGGCCTTGTAGATGGGATCCCTTTTTCTGCATCCCTCCTAATAATACTTCTTACCCATGAAATGGGACACTTTATAGCCTCAAGATATCATGGCGTCAGAGCTACGCTTCCGTATTTTATCCCTGCGCCGACTTTTCTGGGCACATTCGGGGCGTTTATAAAGATGAAGTCCCCTATAATGAATAAAAGGGCGCTTGTTGATATCGGTGCCGCAGGGCCGCTTGCCGGTTTTGTTATGTCGGTGATTTTTACATTGATAGGATTAAAACTTTCACACGTTGTTCCTGCGGCCTCAAATAAAGGCATCGGTCTTGGGACATCCTTTATCTTTGATGCCCTTACATATGTAGTGTATGGCTCACTACCAGATTCTCTCGATATAGTCCTTCACCCCGTAGCCTTTGCCGGTTGGATAGGCTTTTTTGTGACCTCTCTTAACCTGCTTCCGATAGGCCAGCTTGATGGAGGGCATATAACCTATGCTATATTGGGAAAAAGTCACAGAAATGTTTCACGGGCCGTAATATTTATGCTGATATTTTTTGGCTTGATAGGCTGGCCAGGCTGGTTTGTATGGGCTATGCTTGTAAGTGTGCTTGGTACGGGTCATCCGCCTGTTTTATATGAATACAACCCGCTTGACAGACGGAGAAAGATAGTCGGCTGGCTCACGCTTCTTGTCTTTATCTTAACATTTATGCCTGTGCCGTTTTTATTGATGTAATATAGGCTTAGCTTAATCCATGACCCCCTCAAGGATAGCGCTCATATCGGTTGTGTCAAACACAAGCCTGCTTATTTTGAAATTAGCGGCAGGCATTTATACCGGAAGTCTCAGCATACTCTCAGAGGCCGTGGACAGCGCCACTGACCTTCTTGCGTCATTTATTGCCTTCTTTAGTCTTAGAGAATCGGAGAAACCTCCGGATATTCGGCACCCGTATGGGCATGGAAAGTGGGAGAATATAGGCAGTGTAATTGAAGCGACCTTTATATTTTTTGGAGCACTTGCAATAATATATTATGGGCTCAAGCGTTTTATGGGCGATTTCAGGATATCGTTTGTAGGGTTGGGAATCGTTGTAATGATTATTTCATCCTTTACCAACCTTATTTTATCAAGGTACATATTAAAGGCCGCCATCCACTTTGACTCTCTTGCCCTGAAGACGGACGCATGGCACTTGAAGGTTAATGTCTTCCAGTCTGTCTTAGTGCTTTTTGGGCTTGTTTTCATGAAACTGACGGGGTTCAGCCTTCTTGACCCTGCGATTGCGATTGTTCTTGCTGTATTTATTTTAAAGATGACCTATGATATAATCAAAAGGTCTTTTAGCGGCCTTTTAGATGAAAGACTGCCTCAGGACGAAGAAGCGGCAATAGCAAGGATAATCAACAGTCATAATAAACAGTATGGAAATCTTGTTGGTTTCCATAATCTGCGGACAAGAAAGTCCGGCAGGGAAAGGCACATAGACCTTCATCTTGTTGTCAACAGAGAGGAACGGATAAAAAATGCGCATGAGATGTGTGACCATCTTGAAAGGGATATAAAAAAGGTCTTGCCGAACAGTGATATAGTGATACATGTGGAACCTTATGAATCAAAATAGTCATTTATGGACAGACACTACCTAATATTGAACAAGGAGGTGCGCTATGAAGACCATGACACTGGAAGAATTGAAATCCTATGACGGGAGTGAAGAAGATAAACCGATCTATATTGCATACAACAATAATGTTTATGACCTGACAGACAGCCCGCTCTTTATTAACGGCATACACTTTGAACACTATGCAGGCTCTGACCTTACGGAGTTTTTAGATGAAGCGCCTCATGGAGAAGAGATGCTTGAAGAGTATGAGATCGTGGCAAAACTTGCCGGCTGATTCTATTAGGATGCTTTACCGGTGCAAGGCTTTGTCTGTGAGTACTCTTAAGGTTTTCTCCACCACATGAGAGCGCTTTTCTTGGAAAACTTTGCCATGAGTCCGTCTTTGGTTTCTACTAATTTTTTTTCAAGAAAACCCTTTAATTTAGAGTCAAACTCTTCTGTAACAAGGGGGATGTATTCTTTCCAGAACTCGACTGCTTCGTTTATATCTGTAAAGGGCTGGTCGAAGTTATACTCTATTATCTCTACATTAGCGTATATGCCAAGTCTGTGGAGTGTATTATAGGTCGAAAGATAGTCGTTTCTCGGTAAAAACTCTTTGTTGAACAGAAGCGGGTAAAGTTCTTTGTAGTAGAACCTGTCGGCGTTAGGGTCCGCGCCCTCTATAAGAAAAACAGCCTTTTTTGCCAGACGTTCGGCATCCTTTATAAAATCCTCGGCCCCTTTTAAGAGAGGCGGCACATTGGCGCAGATTACGGCATCATGGGGTTTTATCTTTTTTTTACCCCATTCAGTTTCTATGCACTCTATACCCTTTATTTTCCGGATTTGTATCTCTTCTTTTAGTATTTCGATCATGGCATGAGAAGGGTCAAGTGCGGTTACCTTTTTACCGTTTTCTGCAAGCGGCAGGCTTAGAGTGCCGCACCCTGAGCCTACATCAAGGAATGTCTTACAGTCTTTGGTAAGCGGCAGAATTATGGAGAGCGCTCTGTCCGGGAATTCGCTGTACTTAAGCCCCTCCCTGTACCATTTTGCCTTTAGAGTATTCCAGAAATTCTTCATAGATTGTTAAGATATTAGTACATTTTCTATAAAACATCAACCCTGTCTTGGCACCCAAATCCCGCGATGACGGGATTTGAAATCGGCAATACATCTTAACAGTTGTGTTTTTGGCGATTTACCCAAAAACCTATCTTTGTTTTTTGGGATTCCATTAAAAAAGATGATGCCAAGAATTTCTTGTATTTATTGCCTGTAGTATGTTATTGATTATTCACTGTTAACAGAGTCTTGAAAAAGCTCCTGTAAATATTTTGACATTTTACCCAAATACAAATTAAAATAAAAAGGATAAGTTGCTAAAGATTATGATTAAGGAGGCCTTATGGATATGAAGGAGATAAGAATTCACGGCAGAGGAGGACAGGGGGTCGTTACAGCGGCGGATCTTTTGGCTGTGGCTGCATTCCATGACGGCAAGTATGCGCAGGCATTCCCAAGTTTCGGCTCTGAACGTATGGGCGCTCCGGTTGAATCCTTTGTTAAGATAAGCAAAGAGACCGTGCGGTCCAAGACGCAGGTTCATAAACCGGATTTTCTTATCATTCAGGACCCCACCCTCTTTCTCGGAGTTGATGTCTTGAGAGGACTTAAAAAAGACGGCCTTATTATTGTAAATACAGACAAAAAACCCGAAGAGCTTAACATCAAAAACGGTTTCAGGATTCTTACCATACCTGCTACGGATATTGCCCTTGAGATACTTGGCAGGCCTATACCTAACACGACCCTTTTAGGCGCATTTGCCGGGGCAACCGGAATAGTAAGCATTGAGGCGATAGAGAAAAGTATAAAGGGCAGGTTCCCGGGATCTCTTGCGGAAAAAAACCTTAAGGCAACAAAGGCCGCCTATAAAAGAATAAAGGAGTAAATACTATGAGCATTGAAGTCTTTATCTATCCAGGAACAAGCGTGGAAAATAAAACGGGGAGCTGGCGGGTCTTCTGGCCAAAATATCTCCACGATAAATGTATAGGATGCGGAAACTGTGTTACCTTCTGCCCTGAAGGCTGTGTCGCAGGAAAGGGAAGGGGCAGGGAGGCTACATACGAAGCCGATATGGATTTTTGCAAGGGCTGCGGCATATGCGCTGAAGAATGCCCTGTAAACGATATTGAAATGGTAAGAGAGGAGGTCTGAATATGTTTGCTGCAATAGAAGGTTCACTTGCGGTTGCCGAGGCCGTAAAACGCTGCAAGCCGGATGTTGTCTCTGCATACCCCATAACGCCCCAGACACACATCATCGAAGAGCTTGCCAAGATGATCGCAAACGGAGAACTCAAGGCCGAGTATGTTAATGTTGAAAGTGAACATTCGGCGGCATCCGTTGTCTTGGGCGCTTCCGCAACAGGCGCAAGGGCTTACACTGCCACCACATCACAGGGACTTCTTCTCATGGTGGAGGTGCTTTACTGTATCGCCGGCTTAAGGCTTCCCGTTGTTTTAGGCGCTGCAAACAGGGCTGTATCGGCGCCGATAAATATCTGGAATGATTTTCAGGACACTATGGCGGCGCGTGATACAGGCTGGATACAGCTCTATGCCGAGAACAATCAGGAGGCAAGCGACCTCCATATACAGGCATACAAGATAGCAGAGAACAAAGATGTCCGCCTTCCTGTCATGGTATGTATGGACGGTTACCTTATTACCCATTCTATTGAACCTGTAAGGATACCTTCAAAAGAGGAAGTTGATAAGTTTTTGCCTTCTTACAGGCCTGAACACTGCCTTACCACCAAAGAACCCCTTACCTTTGGCTACCTTATGGGGTCAGAGGGTTATATGGAAACAAGATACCTTATACATGAGGCTATGGAAAATGCAAAGGGTGTTATAGAGGATGTTGCAAAGGATTTTTCTTCTGTATTCGGGAGATTCTGCGGCGGGCTTGTAGAAGAGTACCGCCTTGACAATGCGCAGTTTGTCTTTGTATCCATGGGCACCATGGTCGGTGTCATAAAAGAGGCTGTGGATGCGCTGAGGACGGAAGGTAAAAAGGTGGGGGCGCTTAAGATAAGGTCTTTTCGTCCCTTTCCCAAGGAGGCGGTAATAAAAGCGCTTAAAGGCGCCGCCGGTGTTATGGTTATAGAGAAGGATGTATCCCTTGGTTCTGCCGGCGCGCTTGCACTGGAGGTTAAGGATACGCTTTACGGTCTTAAAAAGATGCCAAAGGTCAAAGGATATATTGCCGGTCTTGGAGGAAGAGAAGTGCTTAACGAAACGATCGTGAAGGCTCTGACGCTTTTTGACTCCGATGTAAAAGAGCCTGTATTTCTGGATCTTAAAGAAAGTGTGGAGGGGAGGAAATATGCATAAATTATATAATAATAATCTTCTGGCTCCGGGCCATACGGCGTGCAGGGGATGCGGAGAGGCATTGGGGGCAAGGCTTGTGCTTAATGCCGCAGGGCCAAAAACAATTGTGACAAATGCAACGGGCTGTCTGGAGGTCTTCAGCACTCGTTATCCTCAGTCTGCATGGGAGGTCCCGTGGATCCATTCGCTTTTTGAAAACTCTGCCGCGGTAGCCTCCGGTGTTGCTGCTGCGCTTAAATCCATGGGGAGGGAAGATGAAGCAAGGGTTATTGCCCAGGGCGGCGATGGAGGCACAGCGGATATTGGCCTTCAGGCGCTTAGCGGAACGCTTGAGAGAGGCGATGATGTGTTGTATGTCTGCTATGATAATGAGGCGTATATGAACACAGGGGTTCAAAGAAGCGGCCTTACCCCGCCTGGTGCGCATACCACAACAAGCCCTGTAGGCAAGGTTTCCATTGGTAACAAGACGAATAAGAAAGACCTGCCTTCTATTGTCGCCGCACATCATATACCATATATGGCCACCGCATCAGTCGGCTTCCCTGCCGACCTGCAGCGAAAGGTGAAGAAGGCCGTTTCCATAAAAGGCCCCAAATACATACAGGTATTTGTGCCGTGTCCTTTAGGCTGGGGAAGCGACCCTGCGCTGACTATAAAGATAGCCAAGCTCATCGTTGAGACAGCCCTCTTCCCGCTTTATGAAAAGGAGGACGGCAAACTCACCTCATTAAGGAAGCTTGTTAAGAGAAAACCTGTAAGCGAATATTTTAAACTTCAAAAAAGATTTGCCCATCTTTTTAAAACAGAGGAAGGCAAGAGGGAGATGGAGCGCATACAGGCAATCGCAGACAAGAATGCCGAGGAGTACGGCTTGACTTCGAAACCCAAGGCACCTTAAGCGGGTTTTCACAGGGACAACCCCCATGTTTTTTCCCATTTTTTCCTTATCTCCACTTTGTATAGTTTTACAATAATATGGGGGTTGTCCCTGTATTATGTGTAAAGGTCTTAAGTGATAAACAAGATAAACAGCAGATCAACGGAAAATTCATGCAACCCACTTATTGAAGAGATAACGGCTAAAATAAGAAGGGCAGGAAAGATTACTTTTAAAGAGTACATGGAGCATGTCCTTTATCATCCTGAATACGGATACTATATGTCACGTTCCGAAAGGTTCAGTAAAGGGGGAGACTTTATAACAAGCCCTGAAATCCACCCTTTTTTTGGCAAGGCTGTTGCTGTACAACTCATTGAGATGATTGAACTGCTGGGGACAAGAGATGATGTTGTGATTATTGAGCTTGGCGGCGGCAGCGGAAGGCTTGCAGGGTATGTCCTTTCTTCGATAGAAAAGTTTGCGCCGCAGGTATTTGAAAGAATAAGCTACAAAATAATTGAAAAGAATACTTTCTTTAAAATGAGAAAGGTAAAAGGTGCTCTTATTAAAGATAAGATCACTTGGTGCAAATCTTTTAAGGATGCGATTGCCGATAATGATGCAGCAATAATATTGAGCAACGAATTCTTCGATGCGCTTCCTTTTCACAGAGTAAAAAAAGAGAATGGTAATTTGTATGAGACCTTTGTTGGTTACGATGAAGGTTTCTGTGACTGCACGGCTCCTTTATCAACGGATAAATTGAAAGACCATATTGC
>JALXFI010000354.1 GCA_027069035.1 bacterium | reverse complement strand
GAAGACAGCAAACTCTGTTGTTGAGGAGTTCAGGAAATACAGTATATTTCAGAAGAACAAACAGGTTATCGAGGCAAGACGTTTTATTGAAAAACAGTTGAGACTTGTTGAATCCCGCCTCAAAAAAGCGGAAGAAACACTCAACAACTTTAGAGAACAAAAAAACATTGTTTCTATATCTAAAGAAGAGACAAATCTGCTCAGCAGGTATTCTGAGCTTGAAGGCAAAAGGGATGAGCTTGGATCTATGATAAAGGAGATTAGATCTGAGATAGCACAGGTGAGCAGAAATGAGACCCTGTCGGGGAAATCCCTTGAGAAGTTTGTTACAGGTGAGGAAACTCCTCTGATACTTCGTTTGAATAATAAATTGTCGGATCTTTTATTGGAGAAAGAAAACCTTCTTATAAACTATCTTCCTGCACATCCCAGGATCAAAGATCTGCAAAAACAGATCACCAATGTGACAAGAGAAATGAAACAGGAACTTGAATCCAAATTAAAGGCATTGGAAAGACAAAATTCATACGTCTCTGAAAGGTTGACGGAGCTTAATGCAAAGGTCTCCCTTTTGCCTAAAACAGCCCTTCAGTTGTCAAGGCTTGAAAGGGATGTAAAGATCAATGAAGACCTTTTTTCTCTTTTAAAGTCCAAGTATCAGGAGGCCCTTATAAAAGAGTCGGAGAAGATTGAAGAGGTATCTATTGTAAAACATGCTCTAAAACCTTCTGCCGTCCAGAATCCCCCAAAGACTTTCGTAAATACTATCCTTGGACTTATCATTGGCATCGTGTTTGGTCTTGTAACCGCATTTGTATGGGAATCTCTTGATACATCAATCGGCACCATTGAAGATGTTGAGGCATATCTTGATCTTCCGGTCCTTGGAGTAATACCTTATATAGATGTAAATGATACCAAGGCCGAGCTTGAAAAGCTCTACCCTGACCTTACCGATGATGTTTATAAGAAGTACACAACAATGATATCACATTTTTTGCCCAAATCTATTGCCTCTGAGAGTTTCAGGGCATTAAGGACAAATATCCAGTTTCTTAAAAAAGACAAAGGCATAAAGACCCTTATGCTTACAAGTTCATCAAAAGGGGAAGGAAAAACCACCGCCGCCATCAATCTTGCCATCACAATTGCGCAGATGGGCAGCAGGGTTCTTCTTGTAGACGGTGATCTTAGGAACCACGAGCTTAATCGCTACTTTGGGCTTCCAAGGGAACCCGGGCTTACCGATGTTATACTTGGCAATGTAAAGTTAGAAGATGCTATTAATAATATTACGGATATTATGCTTGGCAAGTTGAGGGTTGAAGACCTGCTTGCAACCTCAGGAATGGATAATATAAGTGTTCTTACCTCAGGTGCAAGTCTTCCAAATCCTTCTGAATTTTTAAATTCTGCCACTTTAGATGATATAATTCAAAAGCTCAAAAAGAATTATGACTACGTAATTATCGATGCCCCTCCGGTATTGCCTGTCTCGGATGCAGTAATACTTAGCAGAAAGGTTGACGGCGCTCTAATTGTTTATCAGGTTGGTAGGATTGCCCGCTCGGCGCTAAAAAGGTCTAAACTTATACTGGATAATGTAAATGCACAAATGTTGGGTACGGTGTTGAGCGGTTTAAAGGCAGAGGTAAGCCCTGATTTCTATCACATGAGTTACTACTATTACAGCAGGGAAAAAGAAGATACTTCCGCACACCCTTCAAAAAAGCGTTCTCTTTTTGGAAAGAAAAGCAGAAAACATATTGATAATATTACGTTATAGTGTTTTTTAAAATGTTGTATGTTATAATTTTATTTCATTTGTTAAGATATGCTTCAGGCAGATAGTCTAAAGAAAATCCTTCTTGTATTCCCCCTTTTTTTATTCCTTTTCTTGACATCGTTGTGGATAACATCCACTTCTCCCGTTACATCTCTTAAGATAGTATCCGGTATTATTATTTTGCTTATATCATTTTTTTCAACAGAACTGGCGTTGTACCTCTTGATATTTTCCATGCTTCTCTCTCCTGAGATCGTGATTGCAAAGACTGCGGCAAGGGAGGTTACCATAAGGCTTGAGGATATGCTTTTGCCCATAATATTTTTTGGATGGCTTGCAAGGACTGCTATATATAAAGATCTTGGACTTATCTTGAAAACCGAGCTTAATAAACCCATTCTATATTATATACTTGCAAGTTTTATTTCCACGGGTTTTGGTATGATCATGGGTAGGGTATCCATATCTTCAGGATTCTTTTTTGTGTTGAAATATATTGAGTTTTTTGTTGTTTATTTTATGGTCGTAAACCATATAAATACCGAAAGGCAGGTTAAAAAATATCTTTTGATGATCCTTGCCACTGCTGCCGTGATTGCGGCTTATGCGATTGTTCAGATACCAATGGGGGTAAGGGTTTCTGCCCCGTTTGAAGGCGGACAGGGCGAACCGAACACACTCGGAGGCTATCTGGTATTGATAATCTCGCTTACCACAGGGCTTATTATTACCATAAGGGATGGCAGATACAAGATACTCCTTTCCATACTCCTTGCCCTTCTTGTAGTCCCTTTTCTTTATACTCTCTCAAGAAGTTCATGGGTGGCCTTTGGCGCTATGTATCTTTTTTATCTTTATAGATCTGAAAAAAGGCTGGTTTTTGCATTTTTTCTTGCCGTGCTTATACCCCTTATACCCCTTATAACGCCGCAGGAGATTAAAGACCGGTATTCAGAGACGATAAGCAAAAACGCATCCATCCCTTCAGAACAGGTAAAGATAGGTGGTTATTACTTTGATCTTTCCACTTCAGAGAGGATTAATACATGGGGCAGGGTGTTGGGTGACTGGGTAGAAAAACCCTTGTTTGGTTATGGTGTTACAGGCTATGGCTTCATAGATGGTCAGTATTTCAGGACACTCATAGAATCAGGCATCATCGGATTTGCCGCATTAATGTATCTTTTATATTCCATTATCCGTACCCTTTACGACGGCCTTGTCAAGACCGATGATCCGTTATATAAAGGTTTTTATATGGGACTTCTGGCAGGGGTTATTGCGCTCTGTGGTCATGCGGTAGGCTCCAATACCTTTATTATTGTAAGGATCATGGAACCGTTCTGGTTTTTGGTAGGGCTTGCAATTCAGAGTAAAGGGATAATGGCTTCGACAAAACCTGTTGCTTGAAATCGAGTCTTCATAGGTTCTTCTGCGGGCGATTCAGCAAAATTCAATCAAGTCAAAATTAGATATGCTCTTTTAATTAAACCAGGTCTAAATAAATTTAGAAAAATAAAGCCATTTTATAAATAAAACATTATGAAAAATAAACCTGAACAATTAGTTATCTGTCAATCCAAAAGCGGAGCGATTTGGTTTAAGGGGGATTTTGAGTGCGGGACAATTTGGATAACCAAAATATTAAAACAGATATAGATTATGATAGAGAGGAAGAACGGTAGATACAATATCCTTTTTACTACGTCTTTCTCAAATATGACGGGCGGCGGGCAGTGGAGCCTTTATTATCTTATAAAATACCTTGATAAAGAGCGTTTTCATCCTTTTGTATTATGTCCTGAAGAAGGTGAGCTTTCAGTGAAATTGAGACCATTGGGGGTTGATATGATCTTCTACAGGCTCAGCAGGATGAGGTATATTAATCCATTTAATCTAATAACCCTTACAGGCATTATAAGGAGATTAAAGATAGATATCGTCCATACCGACTCAACCAATGAGACCTTTTATGCAGGCATTGCAGCGCGGCTGACGGGTACGCCGCTTGTGTGGCATGTAAGGGTGGCAGAAGGGTGGCGGCGCCTTGACAGGGCTCTCAACCTACTTTCATCAAGACTTGTCTTTGTTTCAAATGCCGTTTATTCAAGGTTCCCGTGGTTTAAGGATTCTGCAAAGGCAGTGGTTGTCTATAATGGTATCGACCTTGATGATTTTGACTCTCATGCCCCGTCTCAATGCATCAAGAAGAAGGGTGAAGAGGGCGTTCTTATTGCTTGTATAGGCAGGATAGAGGATTCCAAAGGACAAAAACGGCTTGTCTCTGCA
>JALXFI010000353.1 GCA_027069035.1 bacterium | reverse complement strand
GTGTTCTCGGCGATTTTCTTTCTCACCGCAGAGGTTATGTACGCCTCAAAAGAAAAATCGCCTGCGGCCTTGCATTTAAAGCGTCTTGCCAATTTGCCCAAAAACCTATCTCTGTTTTTGGGTAAGATGTTGCGGGTTACGAAGAAGCGCGAGACTGCCCCAAGCGGTAAAAAAACCTTTAACCACAGAAAACACTGAAGTCACTGAAGAAGGTTGAAATACTATTTGCTGGACAATTAGTGTCTATCCGGAAACTTATATAGACACTAACTATGTTTTCAATTCGGAAAGGTCGGAACGACTCGTGCCGAGAGGAGTTTTTTGCAAGGTCAAGGAAGACAATGTATTCTACGGGTTTGCTCGGAGGCATACTAAAGTATGCCGCACAAACAAACCTGAAGATTGACTTTGGAGTTGCAAAAAAGAACCCTTTCCGGATGAAAGCCAATTAGGGGACTGTACCAAACAGTAATAAATGCATACAAAAGGAGGGATATAATATGAACGGTTTTAAGACACTTTTGCTTTTATCGGCGCTTACCGCCATCCTGGTATGGGGCGGCAATGTGCTTGGGGGCAGCAGTGGGGCTGTTACCGCCCTTGTTTTTGCCGGTTTTATGAACTTTTTTGCCTATTGGTTCAGTGATAAGATGGTTCTTGCCATGTACAGGGCAAAACCGGTAACCTCTGATGAAGAGCCGCGTCTTTACAATCTGGTAAAAGGTTTGGCAATGAAGGCCAATCTGCCTATGCCAAAGGTTTATGTGATGCCACAGGATACTCCCAATGCCTTTGCTACCGGCAGAAATCCGTCTCATGCCGCTGTTGCGGTTACCTCCGGCATTATGGGGATTATGAATGACGAGGAGTTGGCAGGGGTCATCTCACATGAACTTGCCCATGTAAAACACAGGGATATACTCATAAGCTCTATTGCGGCAACAATAGCGGGCGCTGTGAGTTATCTTGCCTATATGGCGCAGTGGGCGGCTATATTCGGCGGCGGAAGAAGCGATGAACGCGGCGGAAGCAATATCTTTGGCCTGCTCTTCATGATGATCGTTGCTCCCCTTGCCGCTATGATCATACAGATGGCTATATCGCGGTCAAGGGAATACTCTGCCGATAAGACCGGTGCGGAGATAAGCGGCAATCCCATCTATCTTGCAAACGCATTAAGAAAACTGGGTATGGCATCTAAAAGACTGCCGATGAGGGTAAACGATGCGACTGCAAGATCAACCGCCCATATGTTTATAGTAAATCCCTTAAGTGGTAAGACGATGATGCGCCTCTTCAGCACACACCCGCCTTTGGAAGAAAGGATACAAAGGCTTGAGGCCATGGCAGGGGTAAGGATGTAAAGTTGTTGATTCTGCAAGTATATTAAGGCTGTAAGTATTCAAACTTACAGCCTTTTGTTCTTTGTTCGCGATGATTGTCTTGTATTTTTTGTAGATTTCTGTTATCCTGTATTACAAATTTTTGATTGTTTGGGTTTTAAAAGGCTGGGGGTATGGCCTGTGCAGGGAAAAAAGATCAAAAAAAGACGGTCATTTAGATTTTTCCTCTTAATTTTTTCCCTTGTCTTGAGCTTTGTTTTTATACTTAGCGGTTTTGGCGCCTATCTTTACTTTAGCAGAGACCTTCCTAAATTTATAGCTATTCAGGAATATGCGCCCAATACAGTCACAAAGGTTTATTCTGTCAAAGGTGAATTGATTGATGAGTTTTTCTTGGAGCGCAGGATAATTGTTCCCCTTTCCCAGATTCCGTCTCATCTGATCAAAGCATTTATGGCGGCGGAAGACGCCAGATTCTTTGAACATAAGGGTGTTGATCTTAAAGGGATACTCAGGGCGCTTGTAAGCGATATAAGGGCAGGCAAGATAGTTCAGGGCGGCAGCACCATAACCCAGCAGGTTGTAAAATCTCTTTTTCTTACGCCTAAAAAGGATATCTCAAGAAAGATAAAGGAGGCTATACTTGCGTATCGTTTAGAGAGAAGCCTTTCTAAGGAAGATATCCTTTACCTTTATTTTAACCAGATATATCTGGGGCACGGCGCATATGGGGTTGAGGCGGCTTCAGAGGTCTATTTTGGTAAAGACGTTAGCGAGCTTGACCTTGCGGAGGCTGCGCTTCTTGCAGGACTTCCCAAGGCTCCGAGCAGATATTCTCCATACAGTCATCTTGATGCGGCGATAGCCAGAAGGGATTATGTGATAAACCGTATGCTTGAAGAGGGTTTTATAAGCTTTAAACAGGCTCAACAGGCGCTCAAAGAGGCCGTGAAACTCAAGCCCAAGAGGATAAAGACACTCAATATTGCGCCTTATTTTACAGAGTATGTAAGAAAGTATGTTGAAGATAAATATGGTTATGATGCCCTATACAGGGGAGGGCTTAAGATATATACAACACTTGATATAAACCTTCAAAAATATGCACGGAATGCGCTTGTGTCAGGTCTTCAAGACTATGATAAGAGGCATGGTTACAGAGGGGCTCTTAAAAATTTAAAGACAGAGGATGAAATAAGTGAATTTATCCTTAAGGAAACAAAAAGATTTGGCAGATCGGGCCTGAATAAAAACGAAATATATAAAGGCGTTGTAGTGGAGAATAAACCGGATGATGGATATTATGTTCTAAGGATTGGGCCATACACAGGGAGACTGCTGTATAGCAGATTAAAATGGGCAGGGCGTGGCAGTTCGGGAAAAAAGGTAGAGGCCGAGAGTCTTTTTAAACGAGGTGATGTAGTAAAGGTTAAAATAGATGATGGTAGTTTGGCTCAAAATTACTATAGGGATTTTACACTTGTGCAAGAACCCCTTGTTCAGGCGGCTCTTGTAGCTATTGATCCTGCTTCAGGAGAGATAAAAGCTATGGTTGGGGGTTATAGCTTTAGAAAAAGCCAGTTCAACAGGGCAATACAGGCAAAGCGTCAGCCGGGCTCTGCATTTAAACCAATAATATACTCTGCAGCGATGGATAAAGGGTTGACCCCCGCATCAATAGTTATAGATTCCCCCATTGTTTATGAAGAGACGAAAAACAGGAAGATATCGGATAGCGATATGGTCAATGCAGCGACAGACGAGACAGTTGCATTTGTCTGGAAACCAAAGAATTTTGATGAAAAATTCTATGGTCCCATAACCCTTAGAACGGCGCTTGCCAAATCAAGAAACGTGGTTACGGTTAAGTTGTTGAAAAAGATAGGTATTGGATATGTAGACAGGTATGCCAGAAGACTTGGTATACATTCGCCATTAAATAGAGACCTTTCTCTTGCTCTTGGTTCTTCAGGCCTTTCTCTTCTTGAACTTACAAATGTGTATTCTGTTTTTGCATCCGGAGGTATTAAGGCAAAACCTATTTTTATTGAAAGGATTATTGACAGGAATGGGGCAATGATGGAAGAGAATGCTCCATCGTTAGAGCGGGTCATAAGTCCTGAAACCGCCTATATTATGACAAGTCTCCTTCAGGGTGTTGTGCAAAACGGCACCGGATGGCGGGCAAAGGCGCTTCACAGGCCGGCGGCAGGCAAGACCGGCACTACCAACGGTTATATTGATGCATGGTTTATAGGTTATACAACGGATATAGTAACAGGTGTTTGGGTCGGTTTTGATGATCAGAGTTCTTTGGGAAGTTTTGAGACAGGTTCAAGGGCGGCGTTGCCGATATGGCTTAGATTTATGAAGAGTGCACACAGGGACAAACCGATAAGGAACTTTACCGTCCCTGAAGGGGTTGTTTTTACAAGGATTGATCCTGATACCGGCAAGGCTGCTTATCCATGGGATAATAAGGCCGTTTTTGAGGTTTTCAAACGGGGCACACAGCCTGAAGAGAAAAACAATGACGAAGATTCATCCGGTTCTGGAAGATTTTTTGATGTTGATTCTAATGATAGATAGACCGTTGATGCAGGATAAAATAGTTATGTAGAACGTCGGGGACTGCGCCTATTTACGGACAGAGCTTTAGCGAAGTCGTAGAATGGGCGCTGTCCCAGAAGTCCTCTGTTTTTCATTAATGCGCAAGTAACCAAAGATTTAAATATAC
>JALXFI010000352.1 GCA_027069035.1 bacterium | reverse complement strand
GAGTAGTAAACCATCTTACCCTCCTTCCTGTACTTTACAAGCCTCATATTCCTGAGCACCCTCAACTGGTGAGAGATTGCAGAGGGGCTCACGCCTAAAAAACTGGCAATCTCGCAGACACACAATTCTTCTTTGGAAAGGGCAAAGAGGAGTTTTATCCGTGTTGGGTCGCCCAGCGCCTTGAAGGTCTCGGAGAGCCTCTGAATGGTCTCGTCAGAGCTTATGAGTTCTTTAACTGCCTTAACCTTTTCCTTGTTTACACTAAAGACTTCGCAACCGGTTTCTTCTCTCACGGCCATAACTATCCTTTTTTTATTTAACGTATGAGCATATGTTCATATATTAAATAAAATTTAATTTCTATAGTCAAGTTTTTTCTTTGCCAAAGTCTCTTTTAATATCCTATTTCCTAACTTTATTGACAACCCGGACAATCAGGAATATAACCCCTGCCAATATCAAAACCCAAAAGAGCATGCTGAATACCATCCATATACCCATGCCGCCGCCCATCATGCCGTTGTTCATCATCTTGAACCTCCTTCCTTATTGGAGTGCTTTAAACCTCTCAATCCTGTGGTTGGTCCAGTCAACCACATAGACACCGCCTTCCCTGTCAAGGGTTATGCCTGTAGGGCCTTTAAGCCTGCCGGGCGTACTGCCTTCAGAGCCCCATTTTGTTATAAATTTACCATCCCCGGTAAACTTCTGCACACGGTCATTGTAGAAGTCAAGCACATACACATTGCCTTCTCTGTCAATTGTAATACCTGACGACACCCTGAACCTCCCCCGCCAAAGACCCATCCCTCCCCATTGAAAAAGATACCTGCCACTGGTTGTAAATACCTGAACCCTGTTGTTGTAAGAATCAGATACATATACCTTGTCATCAGGGCTTATGGCTATCTTACCCGGATAGTAGAAGTCGCCGGGTTTTTGCTCGGGGAAGAGAAAAGAAAGGACTGATCTTACATTGTTTACCTTATTCTTTCCGCCCCATGCGGCAATGAAGTTTCCATTGCTGTCGAATTTCTGCACCCTGTGATTGTAGAGGTCCATAACATAAACCCTGTTTTTAGAATCCACCGCTATCCCGGAAGGCGAGTCAAACTCCCCCTTGCCATTGCCGTTTTTACCCCATCTTAGTATAAACTTGCCGTCAGGAGAGAACTTCTGGATATAGTCATTGTCATAGTCGGATACATAGACATTCCCATCCTTATCAACAGCAATCCCTGCTGGTTTTTCAAACAGGCCGTCACCTTCTCCCCGTCCCCCCCACTCAAGGACAAATCTCCCATTACCGTCGAGCTTCTGAACCCTGAAATTCCGGGTATCGGTAACATACAAGAATCCATCCTTGTCTATGGCAATGTCAAAGGGCTCATTTAACTTTCCCTGACCACTGCCCTTTTCGCCTATAACCTTGTCAAAACGATACTGCTCCCCCGCGCCTCTGTCCCACCAGCCAAAGGCAAGAAGAACGAGAAAGAGGATGCCAAGCGTCCATAAAATCCTTCTTATCATAATTAACCTCCACAATAGCTATTCATACCCCCCTTACTGCACCCTCTACTTCTCCTTTATATCTATCGATCTTGGCGTAAAACCGGCCTCCTCCACAACCTTCTCAATATCTTCTTTGCTGACCGAGAAACCATCCTTTATATTTAGAGTAACCTTGCCTTCATTGATAGATATCTTAAGGTTTTCCATTCCTTTGAGCTTTTTAAGCTTTTTTTCCAAACCATATGCGCAGAACGGGCATGCAAGTCCGTCGACCCTTATGGAAACCTCCTGAGCGCTTGCAAATACATCTTTCGGCGCCGGCATACCCGGAACAAAAACAAACAGACCTGCAAGAAAGATTGTTACAAATATCTTCTTCATCATTATAATCACCTCCTCGACGAAGCCGTCAAAAGTGTATCTCAACAGCCGTCACAGCTTCATAGTCCGTGCCTAACTGGGTGCCGTTCAACTCCTGAGATACCGGTATCTTAACCCCTGCCTTTAGCATAACATTTCTGTAAGAAAGCAGCATCCCCGGCGAGACGGAAATTGTATTGCCCCCTGAATCGGGGTCTTTGGCGCCGCTTACCTTATCCTTTTCACTATACTCGCCATTAAACTCCACAATCAACACAAGGTCAGGCTGTGTATATTCGGTAAGAAAAGGTCTTATTCCAAAGACGATATTATAGTAGATAAGATTGCCATTCCTTACGTTATTGGCCTCTGTATTTACACGATACCTCAGATCACTGAAGGCATACCACCTTCTTGATTCATATCCTGCCGTCAGGCCTCCAAAAAAATCTACAGACCCGGTTCCAAGTGCAGGGTCTCCTGTCTCATCCCCTGTTGGCAGCTTTATGCCAACAATAGAAGAAAGTCCAAGGCTTGCCCCGGGCATCTGCTTCTCATAGAGACTGTATTTACTCCTTAAAACAATATCCCCGACACCCGACGATGTCTTCTTTATCCTCTCTCCTCCGGATGTTTCCTTTCTTTCAAGAAATAAATATGGAATCTTAATTGTCAAAGCAATATCCTGAGTCACGCCGTATATAATCTCTGTGTTGAGTTTAAGGCCGCTTTTCTCTCTGTCGAGGGGGTCGGATATTTTGCTTCCGTCCTTTAAGAGTTTTGATTTTTTAAAATACTCACCCTCAAATTCTGTTCCGACTCCGCCTTTAAATATGGTCTCCGGCCCGAGGCTGAATATAGGCTCATGTGCATAAAGAGAGCTCTCCAAAAGGATGCCAATGCCCATAAGAAAAAATAATAAAACATTGAATTTCAAATATTTCCGCTTCATATCAAACCTCCCTTCTAAGAGTTGACTGACAATTAGTAGATCAACCAACGAAAACCGGTCGTAAAGGCATAAATCCCTGCCCCCTCTGTTATTCAAGATAACGGCTTGCCAATTCCTGCCGACCTGAGGACTGCTTCATCAGGACCACGGCCTGCGCAGCAATCCACAAGTTTTCCGTCAATCACAACGCCCGGCAAAGAGTTGATGCCAAGACTCTCGGCACGCATTGCCGCTTCATGGTCATTCATATCCAATACGGTAACCTCACAGTACGGACAGGCAATTCTTTTTACCTTTTCAATTGTCTCATCACACACAGGACATCCTGCGCTGAATATCTCTATTCTACGTTTGTTCTTCATGGTTAACACCTCCTTTTTAACTATTTTTCCAATGCCTTCAATATAGGACATTCACTGGAAGGCCTGCATCCGTCACATCCCTTTACCAACCCTGCAAGAGTCTCTTTCATCCTCTGAAGGATCAATATCTTTTCCTCAATGTCTTTTATCTTGGCCTCTGCACGCTTTTTGACCTCACTTGAAGATCTGTCCGGATCAACACGCAGTGATAATAATTCTGAAATCTCCTTTAGAGAGAACCCAATATCTTTGGCACGTTTTATGAACAAAATGCGTGCAACCGTTTCCACAGGATACTGCCTGTATCCGGACTCCCTGCGCGGCGGCTCCGGTATCAGACCCCGTCTTTCATAATAACGAACCGTTTCAATGTTAACATCTGCCTTTTTAGCCAGTTGACCTATAGTTAAACTTTCCACTTTCTCACCTCCTGTATATAAGTATAAACCCTGTACCAAAGTACAGAGTCAAGCTTTTTTTTAATATAGGGACAACCCCCATATTACACGAAAGACGGGTACCATATTTTTTAATATAAGGTATTAAATATCTGATAGGGTAAGAAAGGTTAAATACGGAAGGATGGCTGTTTTAGTAACAGGCCTTAAGATGCTCAATCTCGAATGCAGTAATCTATTAACATAATTGACGCATAACAAGTATGGTTATTGAGTTAACTCAATAGTGATACAATGAAATGAACCTTTTTATCCAATGATATTATTCAATAAACTGAACGGAACGCAGTTAAGACAAAGGAAGAGCCATCACCCAAATCCCACGATAGCGGGATTTGAAATTGGCAATACATCTTTAACTGCTGTGTTCTCGGCGATTTTCTTTCTCACCGCAGAGGTTATGTACGCCTCAAAAGAAAAATCGCCTGCGGCCTTGCATTTAAA
>JALXFI010000351.1 GCA_027069035.1 bacterium | reverse complement strand
TTATAAAACTTGCTTTTTTGTTCGAAAAACAAAGGGCAACGCCTCTAAACCGGCAAGCGTCCTCCTCCGTTTCATTATTTCCTCCACATAGATAAGTATCAAGAGAAACCTCGCCTTTTTCCCTTACTGCTTTTAATATCTCTTCCAACTCCTCCTCCGAATCCGCCTCGCTGTAAGCATCCGTATCAACCCGTACATTGGAAGACGGCATTATCTCCTTTATAAGTTTATTGAATCCGAGTTCCTTAAAAAGTTCTTTAAGTTTATCGTAATCCGGCTCTGAAAGAACCAAATCATCGAATCTATATTCTATCTCAACAGCCCTGTCTATAGATGCAAGCCTTCTGCTAAGTATCGCCTGCTCTCTGAATTTACTCAAGTTTTCTCTAACTCTCCTGTTCGGCACACCGTCAATATTATCTAAAACACCTTCTATATTCTTAAACTCCTTTATAAGTTTTATGGCAGTCTTTTCCCCTATGCCGGGAACCCCGGGGATATTGTCCACACTGTCGCCCGCAAGCCCCATAATCTCCACGACACCTTGCGGCCCCACACCATATCTTTCAACCACCTCCCTGCACCCGAAGCGCCTGTTCTTCATGGTATCAAGCACCGTTATGTGTTCACCGACAAGCTGGAGCATGTCCTTATCACCCGTTACAATAACCACCTCTATGCCTTTTTTAACCATCTCATCTGCAAGAGTGCCGATAATATCATCCGCTTCATAACCCTCTTTCTCAAGACTTGGTATATTAAGGGCTCTTACGATTTTTTTTATGTACGGTATCTGAGGCTTAAGGTCATCCGGCATCTCCGGCCTCTGCGCCTTATATTCGGAATACATATCCACCCTGAATGTCGGCCCCTTTGTGTCAAAGGCAACTGCAATATGTTCAGGCCGATGTTCCTTTATGATCTTTAAGAGCATCTTGGTAAACCCGTAGACGGCGTTTGTCGGCACCCCCTCCGAATTACTTAAATAAGGAAGTGCATAATACGCCCTGTAAATATAAGAGCTGCCGTCTATAAGAAAAATAGAGCCCTTATCTTTGAAATCGTCTTTCATTGTTTTATAAAATACATGATAAAGGCAAAAATAACAAGGCGGTTTTAAAAAACCTCTTAAAGAGTGCCGTATTGATTTGACAAGTTGAAATTTCTTTATATAATTAACTTTAAAGGAAGGATGAATTGTTAAAACGTCTCATAATCTTAATCATGCTCCTGATACCGTCAGCCACATGGGCAAACGGTATATCGGAAGCGGTGCATTTTGTTAACCGCTTTTATGCGGAGCAGGAAAAAATACTCAAAAAGGCCGTCAAACAAAGTCCCCAAGAAGAAGCAGATATCATTAAAAGTGCTTTGATATCGGCAAAGAGGAGCCGTGCGGATATCCTGAAAAAAATAGAGAGTCTAAGGTGGTCTGAAACATCTATCTCAAAACAGACAAATAAAGCTCGCGATATGCTTGCGCTTTATACATTTACATATATATCGACGCTCAGTGATATAGTCGGCAGATTGTCTGCAGAAAGCAGAGGCAGAATAGAATTTGCAATAGACAAATCAAGGCAAGATAGGCGGGATGCATTAGAAAAATTAGATATAATCTATGGAAATGAAAGGGATTTAGAGGCCGGCACTATGAAGAAGTGGTATGAGTCGATCCCTGTAAGCAAGGTCCCTGAAGAGGCAAAAGGGCTTATGAAGAGGTAAGATCAAAGGCATTTTTTATGAGCTCTATCTTTGCCCCTTCTTTATCTGTAATAAGGATTGAAACAACATCGAAACGTGCGGACCTGTGAGTAAGTTCGGATTTCTTTAGATAGGCACTTGCAACCTTTGTAAGACTGGTTTTCTTTTTCATGCTTATTGCATCCTTAGGTGTGCCAAAGGCAAGGCTACTTCTTGTCTTTACTTCAATGAATACAATACTGTTATTGTCCTCCGCAACGATATCCACCTCCCCGAAGCAACACCTGAAGTTCTTGTCGATTATTTTGTACCCTTGGGACTTCAGATAATCTTGCGCCAACCCCTCGCCAAAAGCGCCAAGCCTTTTTCTTCTGCCCTTCAAATATGCTCCTTTACGCCTTTAAAGCTCTTTCTATGTATTGGCAAGGGGCCATATCTCTCTATGGCCATAAGGTGAGCCTCCGTGCCGTAGCCTTTATGACGGTTAAAACCGTAAACAGGATACCTCTTATGATACGACTCCATAATACGGTCGCGGGTTACTTTGGCTATAATGGAAGCCGCCGCTATGGTTACCGATATTGAATCGCCTTTGATCACAGTTTTTTGGGGGATGTCAAGTTCAATAGGAAATCTGCCATCAATAAGCAGGAATTGGGGGTTAATGGAGAGGGAGCGCACCGATTTTTCCATCGCCTTTAGACTTGCCTTAAGGATATTTATTTTGTCTATCTCTTGAGGCTCAACTATGCCGATGCCGACACAAACAGCTCTTTTTTTTATTTCTTCGAAAAGGTATTCTCTTCTTCGGGGAGTCAATGCCTTTGAGTCTTTTATGCCTATCTCAAGAGGAAGTGTGTCAAAGACAACCGCAGCCGCAACCACAGGCCCTGCCAGAGGCCCCCTGCCCGCCTCATCTATGCCTGCAACAAGGCTGTATCCTTTGTCTAAGGCATCTTTTTCAAAACAGTCCATATAGAAAAGATTGGAGTATATCTTGCAAAGTCAAGGAAATCGAAGGTTTGAGCGGAGGCATACTTTAGTATGTCGCACAAACAAACCTGAAGATTGACTTTAGAGTTGCGAAAAAGAACCCTTTCCGGATAAAAACTAAGTAAAGTCTTGGGGTTTAAGGTTTCAATCGTTTATTCTCCAGAGTCATTATATTATAAAGCGCATTCAAAATCATCACCTTGCAAATCTATAAACACAGTTGGTAAAACTTTCAAACCCTTCTCTTCTCTTTAAGCCTTGCCGCCTTGCCCTTCAGGTCTCTGAGGAAGTAAAGTTTTGCACGTCTCACCTTTCCGCTCCTTATCACCTCAACCTTATCTAAATTAGGAGAGTTGAGAGGAAATATCCTCTCTACGCCTACGCCGTAAGATATCTTTCTGACTGTAAAGCTGCTTCTGTTTAGCCCCTTGCGCATCCTTATCACAACACCCTCGAATACCTGTATCCGCTCCTTATCCCCTTCCTTCAGTTTGACATGCACCTTAACGGTATCGCCGGGTCTGAATGAAGGGGCATCATCCTTCATAAGTTCCCTTTCTATCTTTTCCATCACATTCATGGCCGTCCTCCTTTACAAATTGAAAACATATTTAGCGCCCATACGGGGGGCTACGTATGAAGACTATTTACAGTCTTCTGTTTTTTAATTTTTTCCATTATTTCTTTGTCTTCTGCGGACAAGTCAATCCTTTCGAGCAGTTCAGGCCTCCTCCTATATGTCCTGTCCAGAGCCTTCTCCCTTCTCCATTTCTTTATCTCCTTGTGATTGCCCGAGATAAGGACATCGGGCACCATATGACCCATAAAATCCGCAGGCCTCGTGTAATGCGGATATTCCAGCATGCCCATTGAAAAAGAGTCCTCTTCAGTGGAATCCCTGCATCCTATAACGCCTTCAATAAGCCTTGCAATTGATTCTATAACAACAAGCGCCGCCGTTTCGCCACCGTTGAGTATATAATCACCTATGGACAACTCCTCATCCGCCACCAAATCCCTTACGCGCTCATCCACCCCCTGATACCTGCCGCATATAAGCGTTATACTTTTTTTAAGAGAAAGGGCCTTCGCCCTTTCTTGATTTAAGGTCTTTCCCTGAGGGGTAAGCAGAATAACATGCGGGCTCAGGCCTTCCTTTTTATTTTCCTCCTTAATATATGATACGGCATTGAATATGGGTTCTATCTTCATTACCATACCCTCTCCGCCACCGTAAGGATAATCATCGGTAACCTTATGTTTGCCGGCTGCATAATCCCTTATGTTGTGAATGTTTATTGAAAACAACCCTTTGTCCAATGCCTTTTTTAATAGACTTTGTTCAAAAGGAGAATCAAAAAAAGACCAGCAGCAAAGTAACAACAGAAACAAAGAAAGCAATA
>JALXFI010000350.1 GCA_027069035.1 bacterium | reverse complement strand
GCTCTACAGTTAATGAACAATCATTGACAAAGAACATCACACCAAAGACACATGGTTGTAGATAAAATAAAATCGATCGAAAGTTTACTTCTTTAAATGACAGCGGAAACACGCCTCAACAGGGAAGGCCACCTTACCGTGACAGACACCGCAGTACATGCCATCAGCTATCTTTCCCATATTCATATCGGGATTGCCACCTTGTTTCATATTGAATATAGAAGGGTGACAGCTTCCACACTGAAGAAGTTCGGTGTGTACCTTGTGAGGATATACTGCCTTTGGTGGATGTGGAAACCTTGCATTCATTTTAAACGGTATTTTCTGATCGAACTCAAACATCTGCTCATTACCTGTTAAGGATGTCTTAAGCACAAGATCACCTTTATTAAGCGCCTTAACCCAGTTAATCCTGTTGCCAAAGGTATCCTTCGGCAAATCCTTTAAAGTATCTGCAATTTTATGATTATCAGGCACATCGATGCCTAAAGAGTGACATCTTATACAATTTGTAGGAAGAAACGCTATCTTGCCGTTATGGCATTTTCCACACCACTCGCCCTTAAATATATCCCCCATCTTTATATCATCCGCCCCTGCCTTCATGGCAAAACCTATATCGGTATGGCAAACCTTACAGGTGAATTTTGCCCTGTGTATCCAGTGAGGAAAGACAACGGGCTTTAACTTCATGGTTGCAAGTCTATCGGCATACCTGTCAAACAGAATGCTGCCATAGTTATCAGGGGATTTAAGGCCTTTGAAACCCTTTAAGAGCTCTACCCATGAATCCTCAGCAATCAAAGCGCTTGACATGGCGATACCGACAATAAATGCCATAATTACTGCAAATAATATTCTCCTCAAAAGAACCTCCTATTTGAGAATTTTTACAAAAATATCTTGATTATTAAATGTAAACAAATCTATTCAGACCCAAGAAATTTAAAGACCTGAACCCTGCTGTTATATGAATCGGCAACATAGATTGTATCCGTATCATCAATAAATATTCCTGATGGAAGCCAGAATTCCCCATTATCATTACCCGACCTGCCGAAAGAGAGCAATAATCTCCCTTCCCTGTCAAATATCTGCACGGCATCAAAGAGTGTATCCACCACATATATATTGCCTTCGCTGTCCACCGCCACCCCCTTTGGGTTTGAAAAATCTCCGCTTCCATCACCTTGTCTGCCAAACTTTCCTATAAATGAATGATCTTTATCAAATATCTGTATCCTGAAATTCATTGAATCCGTAATATAAATAAATCCGTCTTTATCAACAAAGATACTGGTCGGAAAATTAAATTCACCGTCATCTCTTCCACGCTCACCAAATTGATCTTTAAGCACACCTTTAAGATCAAAGATGAATACCTGATGGAGCAATGTGTCAAGCACATAGAGTAAACCTTTGTTTCTGTCAATAGCCACACCGGTCGGCCTTGCAAATCCACCTTTAATAAAATTAATCAACTTACCATCATCATTATAGATATTAACCCTCTGAAGTTGAGAGTCGGCAACATAGATTCGCCCTTCACCATCCATTGCAACCCCTATGGGGCTTGAAAGCTTCCCTTCCTCATCCTTTGGTATCTCAAGATATTTGCCTGTTTTCATATCAAAAACATGAACCATCCTCTTGGCAGTGTCTGTAACAGCAAGCCTATCATTTACCTTTGTTATTCCATAAGGTTTTGCTATTCTGGCAACAGATTCGCCAATAAAGATTTTAACCAATTTAGCAAAGAAAGACTTTTTTATCCCCAAATCATCGGGACGCTCTATAGATTTAATATATTTTATTTTAGGAGGTTCAGGGGGAAGTGGCCAGAAAAGCGGAGGTTTGGCAAAACTCTCCGTTTCCTTAGAAGGTGTAACAGAGCAAGAGCTAAGGTTTATAGCTATAAAAGACAGAACTACAATGAGTAAGTTTTTTTTAATATCTTTCATAATAATTCCCTTACTTTTCATGGCACTTAAGACATATCGGTTCATAATCCGATCTGAGTCTCTTTTTATTATCAGCGCCCATCCCTGCTTTACCCGGGATCAAGCCCCTTTCATGAGGATTGTGGCATGATACACATGTTATCTCCCCGGTCTGAGGATCAAGGGGGATTATAGTAGTGCCTTCCTTCATCTTTTCTTTTAGTCTCTCGGCTATCGGCTTAGGCGGTTTAACCCAGTGATTAGGCACACCGCCAAATTTTTCCCATTTAGGGTTCCTTGCCGATATATTTCCTCCTGGGTGCAGCCTTTCGGCATGACACCTATAACACATATCCTTCATATTGTTATAAGCATCAAATCTAAAGGTTACATCCTTTATGGACTTTACCTTCTCAATATCAGGCACCTCGGCGTGACATATAAGACATTTCTGGAAGAGCACCTCTCCTTCATCGCTTATCTGATCATGGGGATTTACAACGGAAGGAAACCTCTCCATAACCTTTGCATGGACAAAAGAATTAGCCATAAAAAACAATCCAACAAAAAAGATTACAGCCCTGATTTTCATATTATATCACCCCGTATCTATGGGGGGCGGTACCGATTCTACCACTTCACTTTGCCTGCCTGCGCGTAATCCGTATACGGACAGGTTCAACCGGTAAATTCGGGACTGTCCCCGCAGTTGTCAGTTTTTTCTATGTAAATCCGTATCCTGTTAAATGGATCCTGTGATTTCTGTGTTTTCAGTGGTTGCATTTTTTGATTTCGGTATCTCCTCTGTTCCGGTTCATCCTGCATCGTACATTATATATTTAACGCACAACATCGGGAATCCAACATTATTTATTTTACCTATCAAAAACAAAAGTTTATCCTCTGTTTCATTTCCCTAATGCGTAAAGGTTCCCATCCTTTGAACTGAAAAATACCATACCCTGTGAGACGGCAGGTGAAGAATTGATTCCCCCAAGCACAGCAATCGACCATACCGATTTTCCCTTGTCAAGGTCAACGGCATGCAGATTGCCATCCATACATCCCACAAAACCGATATTACCGGCGGTTACAGCCATGGTTGAATTAATCGAATTACACAGTTTCATTTTCCATATAACAGAGCCGTCTTCGACATTAAGTGAAAATATCTCCCCCTTTTTCGTGCCTATATATATCTTTTTATCTATTACAACAGGGGATGCATATATCCATGAACCAAGGTCTTTCTTCCATTTTGCCGTAGGCTTCTTACTTGGCGTTTTAATAGCATAAAGCTTTCCGTCAAAAGTGCCAATATATAGAACATCATCTACAACAACAGGGGAAGAATAGGCCGGAGAACCAATACCGAACCTCCATCTTTTTGCGGCTCTGTTAGCTACAAAGGCATATACAAGCGTATTTTTTCCAGCAGCATAGATAACTCCATCTTTATATACAGGCGTGGAAAATATAGCGCCGTATTTATAATCTCTTAATTTTCTCCTCCATTTCCTTTTACCTGTTTTAAGGTCTACGGCATAGAGATAGGTATCATCAGAGCCGAAATAGACCCAATTTATAGCAGCAATAGCCGAACTTGTTATCTTCGCCTTTGTCTTAAACTTCCACAGAAGCGTGCCTTTTTCAGGGTCTAATGCATATAAGTAACCGTCTTTTGAACCGATATACACCCTGCCTTCATATACTACAGGAGCAGAAACAACCGCTGCATCCGTCTTAAAGCTCCACAGACCCTTACCGGTCTTTACATCCACGGCATACAGGCTGCCGTCATTTGAACCAACAAAGACTTTGCCGTTTGCAACTACAGGAGAAGAATAAATCGGGCCTCCGGTCTTAAACTTCCATTTAATCTTAAGCGGCGGGGCAATGTTCTCTTTGGTAAAAGACGAGTGACCGGCATCTTTCATAAACATAGGCCAATCCTCACCATCTGCCGCAAGGGCCGGTCGACAATAAGACATAAAAAAGGCCATCTCCGTCAGTAAAGCAATAAAAACAATGAGTCTTCTTTCAACATTCATATCATACTCCGATAAAATTTTTCCTATAGCACCCCTTTATGTATGGTTGCGCTTAAAAAAGGCACACCAAAAAGGTTGTAAAAGGTAAGGATATAAGCGAATATAATAT
>JALXFI010000349.1 GCA_027069035.1 bacterium | reverse complement strand
GTTTATAGTCGACTCCTTATATGCCATCGCTTCATTGATCAATTTTGCCGCTCCTCCTTTGGCCTTTGGTATAAGGTCGTTTCTGAAACCCTCCGACTGTTTTATAGTCTTTTCCTTATCTTCCCTTGCGCTGGCCACGTCCTTGAATGCATCCGAGACAGGCTCAGGCGGAAGTACGTCCTGTAACTGCACCGCGACAACGGCTATGCCTGCCTTGTACCTTTCATCAAGGATCTTCTGAAGCAGCGCTTTTGTCTCCTGCTGAACCTGAAACCTGCCTTCGGTAAGGACATTGTCAATAAGTGTCTTGCCAACGATCTCTCTCATGGAAGCCTCAGCGGCGTCTTTTATTGTGTTTACCTTGTCCCTGAAATTAAAGAGAAAGTCAAAAGGGTCTTTTATCTTGAACTGCACAATAAACTCCACCGAGACAATGTTCTCATCGCCGGTAAGCATATTGGCCTCTTCCGCAACCCTTCTATACCTGGCCGGTGGGCCTGGGTCTATGGTGCGGAAACCAACCTCAAGACGATGCACGGTTGTAACCTTGGGTTTTAAGACCGTCTCAATAAAGGGCACTTTGAAATGAGGGCCGGGTTTGGTAACCCTTACTGCCTTTCCAAACCGTTTAACCACACCTACTTCTTCAGGCGCCACTGTATAAAAGCCCCCATAAACAATCATACCCACTACAATAACAACTATCAGGACGCCCAAGCCTGGAAGGCTTTTCTTAAAATCATTAAAAAACCCTTCCACCTTTTTTAGGACAATATCCACTTCCTGAGGTTTCTTACCAAATCGATCCGAGCCGTTACCATCTTCATACCATGCCATAATATCTTCCTCCCTCTTAAACCTTAAAAAACAATAAGGCGCAAAATTCTACCCTTTTACACCGCAAACCCTTTCATAGACCTTAAGATAGGCGTCCTCCACTCCGCCAAGGTCTCTTCTGAACCTGTCTTTATCCATTTTATCCCTTGTCACAGCATCCCAAAGCCTGCAAGCGTCCGGGGTGATCTCGTCGCCAAGAAGCACCTCGCCTCTGTGACGCCCAAACTCTATTTTAAAATCTACAAGCGTAATACCCCTTTGTACAAAAAAAGACTTTAACCGTTTATTTACATCCATCGCCACATCCCTTATTTTATCCATTTCACCCTCTTTGGCAAGGTTAAATGCCTTGATATGGGATTCGTTTATCATGGGATCGCCAAGCTCGTCGCTTTTATAGTAAAACTCCAAGACAGGAAGTGGAAGCTCAATGCCTTCGTCTATTCCCATCCTCCCGGAAAGACTTCCCGCAGAAACATTCCTTACAACAACCTCTACCGGAATGATCTCAAGCCTCTTTGCAAGCATCTCTCTGTCGGAGAGTTTCTTTACAAAATGGGTATGTATGCCGCCGTCTTCAAGATAACTAAAAATCTTTGATGAAATGGCATTGTTTATAACGCCTTTATTTACAATAACACCCTTTTTCTGAGCATTGAATGCCGTTGCATCATCCTTAAAGAATTGAATTATAAGATCGGGGTTATCCGTGGCATATATTATCTTCGCCTTGCCTTCGTATATCTTTTCCCTTTTTTCCGTCATCAATCTTCTCCCAATAAAATTTTGACACATTATAGTATGTTAAGTTATAAGTGTAAAGCTAAAGAGGTTTCCCCAAAAACCTATCTCTGTTTTTGGGAGTCCTGTAAGAGAAAATGCAAGATACAAGAAGCCTGAAACAAGATATATGATAATGCGGAGAGCGAAGCTCAACTCGGCATTCATCCCACCGCATACGGGGAAAACCACAGAAGGCACTGAAAAAAATACTGAAATGTACGATGCAAATAAAATAAATAAAGATACATTCTATTACAAGGTGAATATTAAGGCGCCGGAAGATGCCTTTGAACTCATCTCCGCCGCTTTGTTTGAACACGGAAGCACGGGAATGGAAGAAAAAGAGGACGAACTTATTGCCTATTTTTCTGAAAAAACCGAAGAGAAGAAGATCACGGATATAATAAAAAGTGTTGAAAGCGTATTAAAAAGGGCTGAAATAAGCGGTAGTATTGATTACAACATCAATCGTCTCCCGATAAAGGATTGGGGGGAAAACTGGAAAAAAAGTATAAAACCCATAAGGGTCGGCAAAAAACTGATCATTCTTGCCCCGTGGCATAGATACAACGGCAAAAGGCTCAGAATAGTCATAGAACCCGGGATGGCCTTTGGAACAGGCTATCATGCCACTACCAGAATATGTCTTGAAAGATTGGAAGTGGCATCAGACGCCGAGATGAAAAGCTTTCTTGATATAGGCACCGGATCAGGCATACTCGCCATTGCAGCCAAAAAGTTAGGGTTCAAAGATGTCGTTGCAACCGATATCGACCCCATCGCCATCGAGGTTGCAGAAAAGAATATAAAAAACAACGAGGCAGGGCATATAGATCTTTTACTAACGGATACTCATGAACTGAAGGGGACTTTTTCGTTTGTTGCAGTAAATATTACGGCAGAGGCCATAAAATACAGAATAGACGACATCTTGAGGTTTTGTAATAAAAAAGCGGTTCTTACCGGCATTCTAAAGGAACAGGGAAATAATATCATCCAACTGCTTAAAACCAAAGGGATAAAACACTCAGAGATAATAAGAAAGGATGAGTGGATCGGAATATTGTTTAATAAAAGATAAAACGGCTATTATGGTTGAGTTTGCTCCGAAAGCCCTTCAGACCCATCCTGTTTCTTAACAAAACTTACCTTAAAATCCTTTTTCTCACCGTCCCTTAATACCGACACAACCGCGGTGTCGCCAAACTTCTTTAACCCTATAAGATAAATAAGGTCAGAGCTATCTTTAACGGCCTCATTATCAAAACCATCTATCACGTCACCCGTCTTTAATCCACCGTTTTCAGCAGGAGATTTAGGAAGAATACCCGTTATAGTGACCTTGCCGTCTTTATCGCTAAAGTGTATGCCAAGCATCGGCTTCTTACCCTTAAGTGTATCGTATCCTGTAGCCCATACGAAATCCGCCACATAAAGGGGGACGCTTGGGAGGTCTACCTTTAAAAACTTTATCCCTTTTTCACGCGCAGTCTTTTTGTCAACCTCATGGGCCGCCGTATTAAGCAGCACAGTTGTATATGGTTCAGGCAATCTTCTGAACACACGCTTTGGTATCCCGAAACCATAGTTTATATGTCCTCCCCCCGTAAGCACAACCATATACCTGCCTTTGCCTTCTTTACTCTTAAGATAATTAGCAATCGTTTCGGCCATTGTCTCTTCCCACAGAAGCTGTATCTCATAGAATTTTTCAAAGACCTCTTTTGTGCCATGACGAGGATCTCCAAATATCGCCATTGTCATCGCACGATGATATGGATCGCTCCTGTCTATATCAGGCAGTTGACTTTTAAGTTCAGGCGGCAGGTTCTCTATGCCTTGTTGGCTTATACTGTCAACCAGCTTCTTATCGGCATTAAGGGCTATAAGAGGTATCTTATTGTCACGAAGATAGACAAGTATAGCCCTGTAGTAGTCGTAATACCCGCTCCAGTTCTTTGTCCATTCCTTAAAAAATTCCTTCTCATCAAGCTTTCCGTCCACCCATTTGTCGAGTACAGGCTGTGAGGGTCTTGAAAACATCTCCATACCCACCGATACCCTGCCCGGGAATTTATTATAAAGCGCCTTTATAATATCAAGCTGTATCTTGTGATGCTCAAGATTATCGTGAAATTCTCCGATATATACGATATGTGTATTTGTAATATATGAGAGCAGATCATCCTGTGAAACAAAAGCTCCGGTCGGGACATGAAGTATCTTGCCCTTTTCAAGTACATTTATAGGATGATAGGGGGATTCATGAGAAAATATAGAAGGGTTCTTTATCCCGCATCCGTATGCAAACATAATAAGAGCCAGTACAAAAATGCTATAACGATTTATCATAATATATTCCCCTTGTATTTTTTTCATAACATGTTAACACACTCAAACCAGGGATTGCCATAGATTTGTCATTTTGTAAAAGGTTTTCCATACGGCAGGTGAAAAGTGTAAAGAATTAACATATATACATGCTCGGTAGTTTTTATGATTAAAAAGGTCAAAACCAGTCAGCTAAAAAAGGGAATGTTTATCCACGACCTTAATTGCGGATGGATGGAACACCCCTTTTTAAGCAACAAGATAAGGATAAAAGACGAGAAGATTATAAGAAAGATATTAGACCACGGCATAAAGGATGTGTATATAGATACGGAAAAGGGGCTGGATCTGCCTTCCGCCCCGAGCGCGGAGGAGGTAAAAAAGGAAACTCAGGAAAATCTTGAAAAGCTTGTTAAAAATGAAGAGAAAAAAGATGAAAACATCTCCACAAGACAGGAGATATCCGAAGCAAAGAATGTAAAGAAAGAAGCAAAACTAATAGTAAGCAACATAATGAACGATGTGCGGTTAGGCAAACAGATAGAGGTTGAAAAGGTAAGCAATACCGTGGATAAGATGATAGACTCGATCCTCAGAAACAGCAACGCGCTTATAACTTTAAGCAGGCTGAAACAAAAAGATGAATATACATTTCAGCACTCGGTCAGCGTAAGCGCTCTGATGATAACCTTTTCAAAATTCCTAAATCTTGAACGAAGCGAGATAAAAAAGATCGGCATCGGTGCGCTCCTTCATGACATAGGCAAGATGAAGATACCGGACAAGATACTTAATAAACAGGGGAAACTCACGGATGAGGAGTTTAAAATAATAAAAAACCACGTCGGATACAGCGAAAAAATACTTTCACAAACTCCAGGCATATCGTCTGTATCCATACTTGCGGCCTCTCAGCATCATGAACGGTACAACGGTTCCGGTTACCTGAGGGGGCTAAAAGGAAACGAGATAAGCAAATATGGCCATATGGCGGCCATAGTGGATGTCTATGATGCCATGACCTCAAACAGGTGCTACCACAATGCAAGCGAACCAGCAGAGGTGTTAAGAAAGCTTTTCGAGTGGAGCAGGGAGTCCATCTTCAACCGCACTATGACAGAAATATTTATAAGATGTGTCGGCATATACCCTGTCGGCACACTGGTAAGGCTTGAAAGCGGATTTTTGGGTATTGTCACCGAACCGGGCGTAAAGAGCGCCCTTGAACCGGTAGTAAACGCCGTTTACGACTCAAATAAAAAACAGTTTATAACACCCTATGACATAGACCTCTCAAAGCCGAAAGCTAAGGACAGGATACTGCACGAAGAGAACCCTGAATCGTGGGGTATAGAACCGCAAAGATATCTGTAAATTTAAATAAATACCCTTTTAAAGACCTCCTCGGTATGCCTTGTGTAGTTTTCAGGCGTAAAAAAAAGCTTTATATCATCTTCTGTCATATGTTCTGAAAGCTCATCGTCATGGGTGAGTGCATCAAAAAACTCAACACCCTCTTCCCACACCTTCATTGCGCATCTTTGAACGACCCTGTAGGCGTCTTCTCTTGTAAGCCCCTTTTCTACAAGCCCCAAAAGCACACGTTGAGAGTATGGAAGTCCCTTTAAGAGTTCAAGATTTTTCTTTATATTCTCAGGATAGATGGTAAGGTTCTTTAAAATGCCGGCCATCCTGCTGAGCATGAAATCCATAAGGATGGTGCTGTCAGGCGCAATAACCCTTTCAACGGAAGAATGGCTTATATCCCTTTCGTGCCACAAGGGGATATCCTCCATCGCCGCCAGCGCATGTGAACGGACAAGCCTTGCAAGACCGCAAATGTTCTCGGAAAGCACGGGGTTCCTTTTATGCGGCATAGCGGACGAACCCTTCTGTCCCTTTGAGAAGAACTCCTCCGCCTCAAAGACCTCGGTCCTTTGAAGGTGTCTTATCTCAACGGCAAACCTTTCAAGCGATGTGGCGATAATGGCAAGGGTTGTAAAAAACTCTGCATGCCTGTCTCTCTGAAGTATCTGTGAAGATACGGGCGAAGGTTCAAGTCCAAGCCTTTTGCAGACAAATTCCTCAACAGAGGGTGGGATGTGGGCATAATTGCCCACGGCACCTGAGAGTTTTCCGCAGCTTACAACATCCTTTGCCCTTTCCATCCTTGAAAGATTCCTCTTCATCTCCTCATACCATATCGCAAACTTCCAGCCAAGCGTCATGGGTTCGGCGTGTATGCCGTGGGTTCTGCCTATCATAAGGGTATCCTTGTGTTGAAACGCCCTTTCCTTTATCACATTCATAAGGGTCTCTATATCCTTGATAATAAGTTCAGATGCCTCCTTTAAAAGCAACCCGAGCGCCGTGTCAAGGATATCCGAAGAGGTAAGCCCCATGTGTATATAACGGGCATCCTCACCCACATTTTCGGAGACGGATGTAAGAAAGGCTATCACATCGTGTTTTACTTCCCTCTCTATCTCTCCAATCCTGTTTACATCAAAGGCCGCCTTCTCCTTTATTGTCTTTAAGGATTTTTGAGGGATTTTGCCAAGCTCCGCCCATGCCTCGCAAACCGATATCTCTATATCGAGCCACTTGCGAAATATATTCTCAGGCTCCCATATCCTGCCCATCTCTTCTCTTGTATAACGCGATATCATTAAATGCTCCTCCTCTTCTTCTTAAATCTCTTCAATCGAAATATCTCCTCTCTCTCCCTCTCTTCAAGCGCCCCCTCTATCTTTTTGATCGTATCCCTTATCAAAGGGACAAGTGATTCCTCAATCGCATTTATCTTCCTTGTAGCCGACTTTATCTCCTCACCAAGACGGATAAGCCTTGACTCGTGTGATGCCACCTCAACAATAAGGGTTACCACATCTTCAAACATATCTGCAACAGAAAGTGTCCAGAGCGACTCGCCGACAGGTGAAAACCCCCTTGCGTCAACCGCCCTTTTAAAGCTTTTTTGCTTTATTTCAGGGATATTTATCCCCCATATATTCTCTATGGAAATATCTACCGATACACCTTCCCTTTCCGAAGCAAGGGAAGAAGAGGCAAGCACGTCCTCTCCTGCAAATGCCTTTGAAAGCATAAGTCCCCTTGTCGCCTTTTTAGTAGTCTCGTCAAGCTTCTTCCTCACCTCGGCAACACCCTTTACAAGAGAGAAGAACTCCTTCATAAGCGCTTCTCTTTTGTTTTTAAGCAATTGTGCACCGCTCATCGCCCATGCAAGCCTCTTTTTCAAAGAAAGCAGATTGATCCTTGTAGGCGCAAAACCTATCACAAATTCACTCCTTGTCCCGCTGTTTTTTTGTCTTCTCTTTTTTTACATAATATTTATCTATATCGGCCTCTTTTATCCTTGTAAGTTCTTTGCGTGGTATTAATGACAGAAGCTCCCATGCAAGGGCAAGGCTCCCTGCAAGGTCTCTTCCCTCCTCACCCTGGTTTACAAACCTCTCTTCAAAGGAGTCTGCAAATTTCAGAAACATCCTCTCGGATTCACCGAGGCCGTCTTCACCTACTATGGATTTCAGCCTCCTCGCCTCTTTCCCGCGCGCATAAAACGCATAGAGCTGATCCGCAACCTCTCTGTGATCCTCTCTGGTATTGCCTTCGCCTATGCCAAGATTCATAAGCCTTGAGAGAGAAGGCAGGACATCTATAGGAGGGTATATGCCCCTGCCATGCAGGTCTCTAACAAGTATTATCTGCCCTTCCGTTATATAACCGGTAAGATCGGGCACGGGGTGAGTTATATCATCATCAGGCATGGTGACAACCGGTATCTGGGTTATGCTCCCCTTCCTTCCGGTTATCCTTCCGGCCCTCTCATATATACTGGAGAGATCCGTATACATATAGCCCGGATAGCCTCTCCGCCCCGGTATCTCCTCACGCGATGTAGATACCTCTCTCAAGGCATCGCAGTAGCCGGTCATATCCGACAAGACAACAAGCACCTGCATCCCCTTTTCAAAGGCAAGGAACTCCGCCGCTGCAAGGGCAAATCTTGGGGTAAAGAGTCTCTCAAGCGTTGGGTCATCCGCAAGGTTAAGGAATATCACCGTCCTGTCCATAGAGCCTGCCTCTTCAAAACCCTTCATAAAGAAGAACGCCTCCCGCCTCGTGATACCGATGGCTCCAAAGACAACGGCAAACGGCTCTCCGCCTTTCACCTCCGCCTGCCTTACGATCTGAAAGGCAACCTCGTTTGCCGGAAGCCCCGCTCCGGTAAATATAGGGAGTTTCTGTCCCCTTACAAGGGTATTCATTACATCTATTGTAGAGATTCCGGTCTGTATAAAGTGAGAGGGTTTATCCCTTGCGACAGGGTTTATAGGCAGGCCCGCAATATCACGGTAGCCTTCCGGCATAAACGGCGGCAGGCCGTCAACAGGCTCTCCCACCCCGTTAAACACCCTCCCAAGCATCTCTAAAGAGACACCCAGCCTTGCGGCTTGATCCAAAAATCTTATCCGCGTAAGTCCGGTGTCGATACCGACCGTTCCGCCAAGCACCTGTATGACAGAGAACCTGTCGGAAAGCTGAATAACCTGCCCCTTCCTCTTATCACCATCAGGGAGTATGACCTCAACCATCTCTCCAAAGGCAACGTTATGGGAATTCTCTACAAAAAGGAGAGAGCCCGTTATTGAACTTACGCCTTCTGTCTCCCTTGTTATAATATCCGACACCTTACTACCCCACCCCTTTTTCAATCTTCTCTATCAAACCCCTTGTTGAAGATACGATCTCATCATCAGGTATCTCAGACATCCTCAAAAGCCGCTCCACTACAGGATTTCCCACAATCTTTTCAATCTCAACCCCGTCTTTTAGAGACGCAACCGCGCTATCATAAAATGCAAGGATCGCCTTGAGCATCCAGTACTGTTTCTCCTTGCCGCAGAATGCGTCCATCTTGCTGAATGCGTTCTGCCTCAAAAAACCATCCTTTAAAAGCCTGAACGTCTCCAGCACTATCCTGTCGCTATCCTGCAGGGCATCCGCCCCGATAAGCTGAACAACCTCTTTAAGCTCTTCCTCTCTATGCAACAAATAGACCGCCTTATCCCTTATATCACTCCAGTCATCCGCAACATTTTCCGTAAACCAGCCTTTAAGATGTTCCAGATAAAGGGAGTAGCTCTTCATCCAGTTTATGGCAGGAAAGTGCCGGCTGTATGCAAGCCCGGTATCAAGCGCCCAGAAGGCGCCTGCAAGTTTTAAGGAGGCCTGAGTAACAGGCTCGGAGAAATCCCCCCCGGGTGGTGAGACCGCTCCCACAATGGTAACCGACCCTTCTCTCTCTTTACTTCCCCTAACCGCAACCCTGCCTGCCCTCTCATAAAAACTGCTCAACCTTGATGCCAGGTAGGAGGGGTAACCCTCTTCGCCGGGCAATTCTTCCATCCTTGATGATATCTCTCTAAGCGCTTCAGCCCATCTGGAGGTGCTGTCGGAAAAAACCGCCACATGATAGCCCATATCCCTGAAATATTCGGCCACGGTAACGCCTGTATATATAGACGCCTCACGCGCGGCAACCGGCATGTTTGAGGTATTGACTATGATGACGGTGCGGGAGATAAGGGATTTTCCTGTAGCGGGATCGATAAGTTCCGGAAATTCCTTTAAGAGTTCGCTCATCTCATTGCCCCTCTCTCCGCATCCCACATATATAATGATATCAGCCATCGAATACTTTGCAAGCGCCTGTTCCGTTACGGTCTTGCCCGTGCCGAAACCGCCCGGTATGATGGCGCTTCCGCCTTCGGATACAGGGAAGAAGGTATCTATAACCCTCTGTCCCGTTAAAAAGGGGTATCGGGGGGAAGCTTCTTTTTATACGGCCTCGGCACCCTGACAGGCCATCTATGGAACATCGTAATCTTTTTCCCGCTTTCAAGCACTGCAACAGGTTCATCCACGGAGAATTTACCTTTTCTTACATCCCTTACAACGCCGGATACGCCGTTTGGCGCCATTATCCTGTGCTGCCTTCCCTCATCCTCTTCAACAATCCCAATGATATCGCCTTCATCAACATGCTCTCCCTTGCTTACGCTCGGCACAAAATCCCATTTTCTCTCTCTATTAAGAGCCTTTGGATGGATGCCGCTTTTTATAAAATCCCCGCTCTCTTCCTTAAGGCTCTTAAGGGGTCTCTGAATACCGTCAAAGATATTGCCAAGAAGCCCGGGCCCCAATTCTACTGATAAAGGCATGCCGGTAAAAACCACCCTTTCACCCCGTTTAAGCCCTGTTGTATCCTCATAAACCTGTATCGTGGCAATATCCCCCTTTATCTCTATAATCTCGCCAAGGATACCCTTCTCCCCCACCACCACTATGGTGTACATCCTGATGCCTCCGGCGACCTTTGCCTTTATAGCCGGCCCTGATATCCAGACAATCCTGCCTTCTATGATAATACCCTCTCCCATAAAACCTTGTTTACCTTTTCAACTTTATCTGATACCCGATAGCCCTTCTTATGAGGGAGCCCACATAGGCAAAACTCTCCTCTTCCTTAAGCCATCTCCTTGGAGAACGTATAGCTACAAGCACAGGCACGGCCTGTTTGTATATCTTTTTTGTAAGCCACTCAGGTATGCGCTTAAAGAAATCCTCTTCCATAGCAACGATGCCGCAGGAGCCTTTTCTGACGATATCCTCAAGTATGTCTGCAACGGATTTATTGTCTGAAGGTTGAACCACTTCCACACCGGCAAGCCTGTAAGCTGTAATATTTTCAGGATATGTTATTATAATGAGCTTCATTTAAGAATCCCTTACCACTGAAATCACTGAAGACACAGAAGAAAAACATTTTCTTATTTGAAAGTAGGGGTCAAGGGGTCAAGTGAAAATACATCAATACTCAATCCCTTCACGCTTGCATCATGTTTTTAACCCGCAACCCGCACAATTCGTATTTCAGTGTTTTTCAGTGGTTTCAGTCTTCTTCAGTGACTTCAGTGTTTTTCAGTGTTTTCAGTGGTTTCAGTCTTTTTCAGTGACTTCAGTGTTTTTCAGTGTTTTCAGTGGTTTCAGTGGTTCAAATATTTTCCTTTTCAGTGGTCTTCTTGCATCGTACATTATGTATTATGCATCATGTTTTTAACCTGCAAACCGCAATATCATATGTCTTACATCCTGCATTATCTGCCCTTTCCGCGTAAATCTGTGTCCTCACTAAAATATAAAAGTCTCTTCACCTCCTGCACGGGTATGCCAAAATCCTTCCCATTCAATATAAGCCTTAAATTCTTTATCTCTCTCCATTTCATCAAAATAAAATTAAGCAGAACGGCGATGCTTAAGGGCATAATCATAGCCTTTTTTTTAATATCCTCCAATATAACTCCCTCCAATTCCTCTTCCAATCGTCCGGGAAAATCTTCTGATGATCTATCCAGTACAGCAGACCATCTTCGATCCCTTATCGCTTTTTTCAGGCCATAAAGAAGTTGAGCGGCATCCTTAGAGTTAAAGAAACTTGTAAAGGTCTCCGCCGTCAATCTCCTGCCGTCCGGAATGAAATAAGAAGAAGCCGGAAGGGAGAATGAAGATACGCCAGCAACCTTAAAAAGTGTAAGGATATTAATCATATCAGCTCTATCCTGCAGAAAATCTCTTACCACCTCTTCATCCTCATCCGATGGTCTCTTTAAATGAGATAAAGGGCTATATAATGTCCTGTCAAGCGCAAGCTCCATTGGGAAGAGTTCATGGCGCTTTTTATATTCATCATAACATTCCCTTAGCGGCGCCGCATAAGACATACCCCATGTGGCAAGCGTATCTATTACGGAATTTATATCCTTTTGATGAAGTAATTCTTTAAGGGCATACTCATCAAGTTCTCCGGCAGGAAAGAGCATGGAATGGATCTTCTCTTGCCCCATGCCCTTCTTAATGCCCCTTAGTATCGTTTTAAGATTGTAAACCTCCCACAAAGAAAGTATAGCCTTTAACAGCGTCCTTTTGTCAGAAGGGGTCTCCTCCCACAAGGTCTTTAGGGTTAGAAAGAAATTCTCTTTCAACCCCTTTTCCAAAAGCAAAGGTTCTTTTGCATGAGGGAAACGCGCCTTTGCAACGGCTATATCTCCGGCATAAGGGGTTTCATTAAGATAGCGTCTTACCGATTCAACGCTTTCAAGGGATAGAAGCCTATCGTAGCCGCCTCTGTCTATAAG
>JALXFI010000348.1 GCA_027069035.1 bacterium | reverse complement strand
GGAAAGAGAAAGAAAAAACAAGATAAGGACAGTGGCTAGTTGGACATCTCTTTAGTACCATAAAGTGGTCATTTAATCAAGGATATATGTTATTAAGAGGCATATAGATGAAGCGAAATGTGAATTTAGCTTATCAGCGCTTGCCTACAACATCAAAAAAAGAGCAATAAATATAGTGAAAAGTGGCCTGATTGAGGCTGCAAGTTAAGGTTATTAAAAGCTCTTTCAATATAGAAAACCATAAGGTAAGTAAAGTGGCATAAAAGAGTATGGTGAGATGGCACAGAACGGAATTAGTTGATTTTTTGAAAAGAGTTTTTACATAGTCTGACGTCGCCAGAATCATTTTAGATCAAAGGCCTTCATGCTTAATCACTTAAACTTTGGTAAACTTAGTAGCAAGGCTACTGAATGCCTCTTGGTAAAGGAGTGAGAAAACTTAAACATATAGAGAGAAGTAGGGAAAGCATGCGCATCTTTTGGGATTCCAATGAATTCTTCTACCTCAGGTTACGGATACTTTTCAGAAAGAAGGTTTTGGAGAAGGGAGAGATTGATAGAGAGACCTGAAGCACAATACCAAATAGTAATCTGGAATTGAGTGGATAAAAGTCACGTTCTCACATCTCCAAAATAGTAGAAACAATAATGGTTGAGCATAAGAAGCAAATTCAAGAATACCTCTTAGCTATGAGAAACCCAGTAGAAGTAGATGGTTCTCTTTATAGTTCAAGAAACTCATCTAAAGGAGCCTTGCTTACTGAATCAGAAGTACTATTTTCATATTTAGCAAAAAACAACTGTAATCTGGATTCGGCACGGAACGCTGTTATCCGTGATAATATATTGGCTAAGAGAACCTATCAAACACGTAAGCGATGTTGGGCGGTACTGCATTCCCGGTATTTTCCAAACAAATTTGCCACGGAACTCAATCCAATCATAGCTATTTACAAAACTAACGCATCCGAGACAATGAAACGAGGTATACTATACTATCACTTTGCTACATCTGACTTGTTTACCTACGAAGTTACCACAAGGCTGATTTACAGCTTGATACATAAAGGTTTTACAAATATCTCACCACGAATTATCGATGATTTTCTTGATTCAAGAGCTGAATCACATCCTGAGATAAATAGCTGGTCATATCAAACTCGCAAGTCGCTCATCAGTCATTACCTGTCAGCATTAAGAGACTTCGGTATATTTGAGGGCAAGGCTCGGAAAAGGGTCCAGCGCCCTATAGTTGAGGAAGCCCTATTCCTCTACGTAACAACTGTACTGAGGGATTGTGAAAAATCTTCAAGAGATATTTTAGAAAGCAATGACTTTAAATTATTTCTATTATCGCCAGAAGAAGTTGAAATGCGCTTTATTGAGACACACAGAAACAAAAAAATAAAATTTATAAGAGCAGGAAAAATCATTTCTTTAGAATTCCCCTGGGAGACGATTCATGATTACATCAAAACCCTTGGATGAAAAATTTAAAGAACTTGAAAAATTATTGGTTTCTGGTAAAGCAGAGCAGATTCGGGCAAGGCGAGGTGTGCCTTTCATAATTCTGCTTTATCCACCGGAGGAGGAAATCCAAGTACGTTCTCGAATTGATACGTTGAAGCGAAAGCTTGAAACTGCCGGCTGGAATATCCAATCATTTCAACCAGAGCCTATTTTATTTAAATTTCTTGAATCAAAGGGCAAACTCCAAGATGTTTTTGAAGCAGAACGGCAAAACCCTCAGCAGTTGCGGTCTAAGATGGCGTTTGACCTTTTTGTCAAAAATCTTACCGAAATTGGAAGAGAATCTATTCCCCTGTCTGCACAGGCAGGCAAGGCCGCAATCTTTGTGTGCAGGGCTGGTGGGTTTTATCCCCATGTGAATATTCACAGTCTTCAAGAACAGCTGGTAAACAAGGTTAAGAAAACAACAGTGTTTTTTATTCCTGCGATTGGAATTGAAGGACAGGAATATATCTTCTTGGGCAAAGTCAGAACACAAAAATACAGAGGTTATTATATTTAGGCCTGTCTGCCGACAGGCAGGAATGAAGAGGTGTAATTATGAGATTAAATGAAATTTTCAAAACAGATATTGCAAGAGATATCAACCCTGTGATTAAAGTAGCTGATCGAAGTGAAGAGCAGCTTCGAGAAGAAATTGATAGTTACGTTGTTACCGAGGTTATCGAACGCTACATTGAAGAGTTTTTAAACCATTATGCTGAGACAAGATTCAAGGAGACCGATCACATTGGTGTTTGGTTGTATGGTTTCGTTGGTGCAGGAAAATCCCATTTTGCTAAGATAATCGGTTTATTGCTGTCCAATCCTACAATCTCAGGTCAAACAGCTATAGACAGATTTCTTCCACGCATACAAACCTGCAAGCGACCAAGAGAAATTGAGCGGTTGCTTTTCGAGATTCGTAATAATATTGAAACAATAGTTATCCCGTTCCACATCGGATCGGAAGTTAATCAAGCACAAGATGATAATGTCTGCAGGATATTTCACAGAGTATTTTTGAGGCATCTTGGCTTAAGTGAAGATTTCAGAATTGCTTCAGTTGAGCAAACCCTTATACGCGCAGGAAAATATGAAGAATTTAGGAAGGCAATTCTTGACTGCACTGGTGAAGAATGGAAAGAAGTTAGAAAACCAGACACCTGGGACCTTTACCGGAAAGAAATTTTCAAGACTTTAGCTGATATTCTACCCTCATCTTACACCTCTTCTGAGGACGCACGTCAGGCCTTCGAGAGTAAAATACCTCATCTTTCCATACATAGTTTTGCTGAAGCATTATGTGAGTATGTAGAACAACTTAAGGAGCAAAATAAAGAAAAAGAATACCGATTGATATTCATTGTAGATGAGCTTGGAGCTTTCATTGCAGATAGCGGGAAAAAACTTCATGATATTGGAACTCTTGCCGAGGAGTTTGCTAAAGTTGGAAAGGGCAAAATCTGGATTTTTGCTACAGGTCATCATTCAGTAAAAGATATCGTTGACAATGCTCGAGAGTTTGACGGGGATAGGTTATGGTTAGAGGGAAGATTCTACTTAACATTTCAACTAACGGCTGAAAATATAGAAGAGGTACTGGAAGAACGATTATTTCGTAAGAATACCAAGGGAGAATCAGCTCTTAAAAAACTATATGAGGAGAAACAGGGTGCTATCGCTGAGTTAGGAGGACTCACAAAGACATCGCGTACACTTCGCACTTATGACCAAACATCGTTTACATCTTGTTATCCATTCCGACCTTATCAGACGGTTCTAGTTCATGAAATAGTCCAACAGATAAGAACCGCAGGCGGGCGGACCGATGTGCTTACTGGTTCTACCAGAACTATTCTTGGTCTAACTCAAGGGATTCTTAAGACCGAGGCTCGAAAAGAAGTCGGATATTTAGTTCCGTTCAACAAATTCTTCGAGCAGCTCCAAGATGGTGTGGAAATTCCTCACCAAATTCGCACAGAGATCAATAGTGTAGACCAGAGAATACCCAACCAATCATTTCCTTTGAGACCGCTATTACAAACGCTTTATCTGATTCAGCAGATAGACTATGTTCCACCATCTTCGCGCAATCTTGCTCTCCTTCTGGCAGACAGAATTGATACTGACCTTAATGCTTTGGAGAAGGAAGTTGAACAAGGATTAAAGCAGCTCCAGGATGCAGCCTATATAACCGAAACAGGAGGATTATATAGATATGTATCAGGTGAGGAGCGTAGTGATGCTGAGCTAATAGCACAAAGAAGAGCTGATGTTAAAACTGTGCATCGCAGAGAAAAACTAAAGAATGACTTTCTCACATCCACTACTTTACCCTTGGGTGTGGTTCGCTATGAAGGTAGATTTGATTTTGATGTGCGAGTAACTTGTGATGGATGTTTTAACAACCAGGGGGGCTTCACGGGTGGGAAAGTTATTCATTCAAAAGGAGACCTAGAACTTCGGATCTTTTCACCATTGGCATCAACCTTAGGAGATGCAACGCTTGAGGATCTTGAAGTAAAATCGTTATCAGAACAGAATGTTATTTACTGGTTTTCCAGAAAATCCAGTAAAATTGAAGAATGGCTTACCAATCTGATTGGCACT
>JALXFI010000347.1 GCA_027069035.1 bacterium | reverse complement strand
TTTTTTTTTTTTTTTAAGGTTATTATACCTTCTTAATCTCTACACAAACAGGATACTCCCCTCTTTTAAACAAACGATTCAACCTAACATCCTTAAAATTATCGGGAATAAATGCAACCCCCCTTGGAAAAGACCTACCTGTCCTGACCTTAACCTTAATATCCGAATCTCTTGTGCAAACCAGGACATCTTCACCATCCTCAACATTAAAGTCGGCTGCGTCCTCACGGTTTATCTCAACAAAAGGCCTGTCTAAAAGCGCCTTAAGCGTCCTTGACCTTTCAGAGAGATGCCCCGAATGGAACAGATTGTTTCCGGTAACAAGCCTTAAAGCTTTAGTCCTTTCAGGCGTTGATATCTTAGGCACATAGAGTTTTTTAAGACTTTCTGCCTTACTATTATGTGTCATAGTTCCATCGCCGCCTATCTCCTGAAGATTAATACCTTTATATGGCTCAATCAACCTCAAGATCTCCTCAAATGCATCGGTCGAAGAAGAAGGTACCCTTTTACATTCCGTAAGAGAGGCCACATGGCTGAGTATCTCAATATCCTTCTTAGAATCAAAGGCCGGCGTATGAAAACCTCTTACCCGCTGCAATCTTCCTTCATTATTGGTAAAGGTGCCGTCATTTTCCGCAAAGGTGCTCCCGGGCAGGACTATATCCGCCATCTTTGCCGTTTCGGTTAAAAAGGCATCCTGCACGATAAGAAGATCAAGCTTTGAAAGCGCATCTTTTACCACATTGACATCAGGATAGGTCAAGACAGGGTCCTCTCCAAGTATGTAGAGACCACCCATCTCTCCTTTTGCCGAGCGTTCCATCATCCGGACAAAATTGTCTCCGGCATCCGATGGAAGCGATACGCCCCAATCCTTTTCAAACAGACCTTTGCCATCACTATCGTCAAGACGGCGATAGCCCGGCAGCATATTGGGCATAACTCCCATATCCCAGGCGCCAAGCTGATTTGGCAGATCAAAGAGAAACTGGATATTTACGACCTTTTTAAGTATATCAAGAATATTTATAAGGTTATGGAGCATTTGAACGGATGTGGAAGCGCCTGATGATCTTAAAAGTTCACCGCCAATAAAGAGCGATATCCTTTTTGATGTGTTTATACCGGATACAAGGTCTTTAATAAAACCGCCAAGTCCTGTCAAGCCCCCGTTTCCGGAACCTTTAACGGCGTTTTTAAATGTCTCAAAATTATTAAATGTCTTATCCAATACATCCGTTTTATTAGAGCCTATAATACCATTTAAGACACCGGCCAGTATAAAAGACTCCTCCCCGGGCAGATGTCTGAAAACAGCGCCTGCATCGGTATCAAGTCTGGTCGGCCTGATAGAAGCAATAAAGAGTTTAAGGTTTTTCTTTGAAAGCGTATACCTTAATGTATAATCGGTTACAGGGTTTTCATCGGTAATATTACCGCCCAATATAAGAACTGCATCCGTATCAAGGGCATCACTTAGAGAAACACGACTGTATCTCTGACTAATAATGTCTCCCAACACCTCATAAAGGTCGGGGGATTTTCCATCCGACACATTAAACTTAACAGAGGAATCAATACTGTTCGTTTTAAAGACCGTCCTCATAAGTTTTTGGAAAGTATATAAAACTTCATTGGTATAACGCGGTGATGCAAGTCCGCCAACCGGTTTTTTACTTCCAATAAGCGCAGAGAGTTTTTCCTGCAGACAGTTCCATGTCTCCCTCCATGAGACAGGTACAAGGGTATTGTTTTTTCGGACCATAGGCCTTTTGATCCTATGCTCATCTGTAATAAAATCTATACCGAACCTGCCCTTTACACAAAGGGTCTCACGGTTTATGCCCGTATCTTTCTTAGACCTTACCCTCATAAGATTTCCGTCCCTCAATCCCACGGTAATGTGGCATCCTGTGCCGCAATAAGGACAGATCGTGTCCGTCTCCGCAAGGTCCCATGGCCTTGATTTATAACGATAGGGATAATTCATAAGGGAACCGACGGGACAGACCTCTATGCAATTGCCGCAATGGTCACATCCTTCAAGACTCTTTACAAAGCCGGTCTCTTCCGTCCAGGCGCCCCTTCCAATAGCGCCAAGCGCAACGGCTCCGACTATCTCTTCACACATCCTTACACACCGCTGGCATTGTACACATCTGTTGGCATTTTTTACAACCACACTGTTTAATCTGTAGTCCTTTTCGTGGAATCTCCTTTTTTTATCAGAGAACCTTCCCTCCCGCGGCCCAAAGGTAAAGACCATATCCTGTAGCTCGCACTCACCTGCTTTATCGCAAACAGGACAATCCAGCGGATGGTTTGCCAGAATGAATTCAAGCATAGCCCTTCTTGACTCAACAACAGCAGGTGTATTTGTCTTTATTACCATGCCATCCATTACAGGCGTAACACACGATGGCTGAAGCTTTCTCTGTCCCTCAATCTCCACAAGACACAGCCTGCATGAGGCAAGACCGCTCAGCCTTGCCTGAAAACAGAATGTCGGAATATCTATGCCAATGCTCCTTGCCGCATCAAGTATACTAATAGCGTCCTTTACTTCGACCTCTCTGTTGTCGATGGTTACAATAGCCACCAATAAACCCCTTAAATCTTTAATCTATCGAGATACTGCTTAAAAAATACTGAAAAACATAATTTAAAATTAACAGACAGCGCTTAAGCCACCATACATCCGCCTTTATCAACGTGGTATAGGAACTCTTCTTTAAAATGTTTCAATGCACCCCTTAAAGACATAACCGCCCCGTCTCCAAGCGGACAGAATGTCTTGCCAAAGATGTTGTTACAGAGGTCTTCGAGAAGTTCAACATCGCCTTTCCTGCCGTCCCCGCTTTCAAGCCTTATTAAAATCTTTGAGACCCATTCAAGTCCCTCTCTGCATGGCGTACATTTACCGCATGATTCATGGTGAAAAAACTCTATAATCCTCGTTGCCACCTTTACGATACAGGTTGTCTCATCCATCACTATCACCCCGCCTGAACCAAGCATAGAGCCTGCAGCGGCAAGGGAATCAAAATCCATATCAATATCGAGCCCGCTCTCAGGAAACATCGGCGCCGACACCCCGCCCGGGATTACGGCCTTTATCTTTTTGCCGGAGTTTGTGCCCTCACCATGCTCCTCAATAAGATACCTTAAGGTTACCCCCATAGGGAGTTCATATACCCCGGGTTTTTTAACATGACCGCTTAAGCAGTATATCTTCGGCCCCGGGCTCTTCTCAGGCCCGATCTCTTTAAACCACGAAGCGCCCTTTAAAACGATATGCGGTATACATGAAAGCGTCTCGACATTGTTCACCACAGTAGGGCTCATATATAGTCCTTTTATAGCCGGAAACGGCGGCTTGAAACGGGGCTGTCCCCTGTCTCCTTCAAGTGATTCTATAAGCGCGGTTTCCTCTCCGCATATATATGCCCCGGCCCCTCTGTGTACGGAAAGATCAAGGCTAAAGTCGGATCCAAGTATCTTTTTACCAAGAAATCCTTTTTTATAGGCCTCACTTATCGCCTCTTCAAGTCTGTTGGCGCCAAGAACAAACTCTCCTCTTATATAGATAAAGGCATTGCGCACCCCTATGGCATACGATGCTATGGCCATCCCCTCTATCAGTTGATGGGGGTCTTTTTCTATTATCTCTCTATCCTTAAATGTCCCGGGCTCGCCTTCATCCGCATTACAGCAGAGGTACTTTGGAAGCGTTGGGTCCTTGGGTACAAAACTCCACTTAAGTCCTGTTGGAAATCCCGCTCCTCCGCGCCCCCTTAAGCTGGAGTCCTTAACAAGCTGGATCAACTCCTCCGGTGTATATTCCTTTAAAACCTTTTTAAGGGCATCATAGCCGCCTGAAGAAATATAAGAGTCAATGACATGCGACTTATTTTTGCCGACATTCTTTAAGAGTGACTTTTCAAACATAACGCAATCAATTAAATTTCTGTTATATTGTTATATTAATAAATATTTCTATATAAAAAAACAGCTTAACTGCCAAGTCCTTCCAAAATCTTATCGACCTTATCCTTTGTAATACCTTCGTAATAGGTATCGTTTATCTGCATAACAGGCGCCGTTCCGCAGGAACCGAGACACTCCACGGTTGAAAGCGTGAAAA
>JALXFI010000346.1 GCA_027069035.1 bacterium | reverse complement strand
AAAACATTTCCAACCAAAAAACCAAATTGAGAAAGGGGGAAAAATGCAGACAGATCTACATTACACAACAACAGTTAAAAAAAACAAGATGTCAACAGGAACTAAAACAGGGCTTAAATTGTTTTTGTTAATCACATTGTTATTTATTTCCACGCCCGCCTTTGCAGAAGAAAGCTTTTATTATTACTTCTATGCAGATAACGGAAGCACACAGGCTTACAGTATTCAATATGAAATATATACCCCGCCATACAGGATAAACACCTACATCCTTCCTGTTGTGGCTTCTCCATGCTGCTGCTGCGGCAAACACTATAGAAAAAGACACGCAATAAGGAGAAGGCACATTAGAAGGGTCATCCGGCATCGCCACAATCGCTTCTGCAGATGGTAAGGGATTAAAAACAGTACACTTCACGAAGAAAAAAGATTTCGGATATGCGTTTTACGGATCAGGAACTATATTAAAAATTTGGTTAATGATCTTAACGGTGGCCTTTGCGCAAACGCTTCTTCTCGATAGCCTTAAACGTATCTCTTAATATCTCCCTTTCCTCAGGCGACATCTCAAGCCATTTTTTGTATTGTTTCTTAAGTTTTTTCTGTTTTTTCAGAGGAAGTTTATAAAAATCAATATAATTTTGCAATATCTGCTTCTTCTCGTCGGGGCTTAAATTCTGGAAATCCTCTTCCTGCCCAGGCGTCAAGTTTCTGTTCTGGACAAGATAAATCAAACCAACAGATTTAGAGTCTGAATACCTCTGAGCAAAAAGAACCGTCCCTGTAAAGGATAAAAAACACACCAACAAAACCGACAATAATATCGTTCTCATAGCCGCTCCATAAAGGTTTATAAGGATAGACATCAAATTACAGTGTCCGATTTTCCGGCAGGTTATTATCTCCCAAAGATTTATCCTTTTCAAGTTTTATAAGGAAATCCATTTTTTTTATAACCTCATAATTCTTATAAAATTCCAGATAACGATCAATGTCGGCCATCTCAGCTATTTCGCTCTTACCTCTTGCTTTATCGCCATAGGAAGTATGCAGATAAAAATAAGCGCCGACCATAACCACCACAGCGACGGCAACAGAGACCCCCCACTTGAAACCAAGCGTCCAATCAAACAAAGGCAACGCCTTCACGGATGAGCTGCCGGCATCCGCATCTTTTACCTTACGCCAGAATCTTTCTTCAAAATCATCTGAAGGCAAAACTTGAGGAACAGCATCTATTCTTTCATACAGTCTCTTAAAACTCGCCAGTTCTCCGGCACATGCAGAACATGTAGCAAGGTGCCTGCTCATCCTGGACATTTGTCTTTCGCTAAGTTCTTCAGAAATATATGCGCTTAAACTGTCTTTTAACTTGCGGCATTTCATCTCAATACACCTTTAAGGTCAAATTCCTGTCTATGTTTTTTGGCTTACAACTCATCTTTCAGCCTATATAATATAATCTTTCAGTTTATCTTTCAAGCCAACAGTTGCACGATGAATAAGCGATTTTACTGAGGCAACCGAGCAACTAAGTGCTCCGGCAACTTCACTGTACGATGCATTCTGAAATCTATTAAGAAGAAAGGCAGCCTTTTGTCTTTCCGGAAGTGTTTTTAACGCCTCCTTAAATGCCTCTTCAAAGCCTCTCTTCTCCATGCTCTGCTCAGGGGTAAATGCTTGATCATCCATCCAAACCTTGCGGTTTACCGGATTTTCTTCTCCACTTGCATCCAGAGAGACGGAATGGTGGTGGTATTCATGCCGCCTCAGTTCATTAAGACATGCATTGGTAGCTATCCTGTATACCCATGTTGAAAATTTTGCTTTGGGACGGTATGTATCCTTTGCAAGATATATCTTCAACAATACCTCCTGAGCCAGCTCTTCAGCCTTATGGCGGCTGCCCAAAAACCGGTAAATATAATTAATCAGAAGGACCGAATATCTCTTGAATAGGATGTCAAATGACTTTTTATCACCCCTTTTGAAGGCAAGCATCAATTGAGTGTCCCGGTCATAACGCACCCGCACCTCTTTTCGTATCTTATTGATATAACACTTTTCTTAATGGAAAGTTTCCAACCAAATTTTGATATTATTATGATATAATTTAACTCTATTTTTATCTATGAATCAACCTAAAATTTATAATTATGTCAGCCATTGGGGATTGTGCTCATTTACGGCAAGACCGAAAAGGAATGTGCAGAACCCCACTGAGCGGGGTAGAATGGACGCCGTCCCTAATTGATGTATCTACGATAATTACGATGCCAAATGCACTTTATGTACATATACCTTTCTGTATAAAAAAATGCAGATATTGTGATTTTTCTTCTTCAACGATTAAAGGCGAGCCGCCTCAAGACTATATCGAGACATTGCTGAAAGAGGCTTCCGCAAGAAGTGTTTCTGTGCAAAAAATTGATACACTCTACATAGGCGGCGGCACACCGACAATCTATCCTGCCAAGACTATTGCCAAACTCTTAAACGGGCTAAAAAATATCTTTTCTTTCAGAGAATCTGCTGAAATAACCGTTGAAGCCAATCCTGCCACGGTAGATATAAAGAAGATAATAAATCTTTCTGAATCAGGCGTAAACAGGATAAGTTTAGGTGTCCAGTCATTTGATAATAGGGAATTAGATTTTCTTGGCAGAGTACATACGGAAAAAGACGCGATAAAAGCCGCAGAAACAATAAAAAAAGGCGGGATAAAGAACTTGTCTATAGATCTTCTCTATGGGATACCGGGGCAGTCGGAGGCAAGCTGGACAAAGAACCTAAAAAAGGCCATAAACATCAGGCCGCAGCATATATCAACATATGAGCTGACCGCTGCAAAGGAAACGCCGCTTTACCGCATCTTAAAAAAACACGAAAATGAGCATGAGGAAGAGATAGCTCAGATGTACTACAAGGCAATAGATATCCTTAACGATTCGGGTTATTCTCACTATGAGATATCCAATTTTTCTATAGACAACTGTCAATGTCATCATAATATTAATTACTGGAGAAGAGGCAGGTATATTGGACTCGGAACAAGTGCACACAGTTTTATAGGAAATAAAAGAGTCTCAAATACAAGGGATACAGGGGAATATATTGAACTCGTATCTTTCAACAAAAACGCTTGTAAAGAAGAATCTCCGTTGACAAAAGATGATGAAATAAAAGAAACAATAATGCTTGGGTTAAGGATGAAAGAAGGGCTGGATACTGAACAAATAAGAGAGAATTATGGAATTGATATGTTATCTATATCTAAAGATTTTCTCTCCTGCCGCCTGCTTACAGCGAACAACAACAAGCTAAGCTTTACAAAAAAGGGGTTTGCCCTTTCAAATTATGTTATATCGAGCCTCTTTAACCGGATTTAACTTGTTTTTACACGGAAATGGTCGTTATAGGACACAGATTTACGCGAAAAGGACGCTGTGGATCAGGGAGAGAATTTACGCTGCCACGGAAAGATCAGATGAAGCAAAAATACATCTATATATCCGGTTTTTTTATACTATTGGCCGTTGTCTTTTTATATTATCATATTAAATATTCGGATGATATTGAGTTTAATGTTCATATACCAACCCGCATTACACAAAACAGAGCCGGAACCGCATACGATAAAAGGTTTGTTACAATTAAGGTCGGGGAAAAAACAGTCTTTGCGGAACTGGCAAAAACCCCTCAAGAGCTGCATACAGGACTCATGTTCCGAAAAGATCTTCCGGAAAATGAGGGCATGCTTTTTCTCTACCCACACCCTCAGATCCTTCGCTTCTGGATGAGTAATACTCTTATTGCGCTTGACATAGCCTACATCAACCATGACAAGATAATCATATCAATTCAACATATGGAACCATTAAATGAAAAAAAACGCTATGTATCTCCTGTCCCGGCGCAGTATGCTCTGGAAATGAACAAAGGATGGTTTGAACGAAACAATGTTAGCGTGGGAGATAAGGTGGATTTTAATCTTTAAAAAGTGTAGATCGTAAAATACAATTGACCCCGAGTCAATCCCTTTTTTAGTTGAAATTTAGCAGCGGTTCCATCCTTCATCAGGAATTTACTACCTCCTTCCATTCAGTTTTTTCTATATTCAACTCCCTTTGTATTGCTATTCTTAACTG
>JALXFI010000345.1 GCA_027069035.1 bacterium | reverse complement strand
TATCCCGAACTTAAAGGCATGTTATTCACGTATTCCTCACCCGTGCGCCGGTATACTTACTTCCCGAAGGAAGCTTTCTCCCTCGACTTGCATGTGTTAAGCACGCCGCCAGCGTTCGCTCTGAGCCAGGATCAAACTCTCCAATTAAAACTGACTAAGAACCCTATTTCATATTTCCTGCTATTTAGTTTTCAAAGAGCAAGCGCATTCAATTTAAGTATATTAAATCTTCATGACACTGTCAAGCGACTACCCAAACCCAAATCCCGCTATAGCGAGATTTGAAATTGGCAATACATCTTTAACTGCTGTGTTCTCGGCGATTTTCTTTCTCACTATACCGGTTATGTACGCCTCAAAAGAAAAATCGCCTGCGGCCTTGCATTTAAAGCGTCTTACCAATTTACCCAAAAACCTATCTCTGTTTTTGGGACAAAAGCCTTAAATCCGTTTTTTGGGACTATAAAGTTACTCAATAAAGAAAGTAAATATACAGGTTATCATAACCCTTGTCAAGCATATTTATAACTATTTTATAAAATTTCTCAATTTTTTTACCCCCCAAACCCAAAAACAGATTTAGGTTTTTGGGGGAAAGGGTTTAACTTGACTTAATATAAAGCATAATGCTATTTTTAGCCTTTGATATACCTTTGTATGTCGAATTATGGAATAGATATGGATGATAATACTTTAAATAAACTAAATGCCCTCTTTGAGGCAAAAAGATTGGAAGACATTATCACTGTTCTTTCCGAACTCCATCCATCGGATATCGGCGAGTTTCTTATGCATCTTGACGAAGCTGAAAAACTGGAGGTCTTTCTCCATCTTCCCACAGAGCTCGCCTCGGATGTGATACTTGAGACCGATGACAGCACAAGGCAGTATCTGATAGATTCGCTCTCAAAAAGAAAACTTACAGAGATAGTTGATGAAATGGAATCCGACGACGCCACGGATATTATTGGCGAGCTGCCTGATGACGAGGCGCTGATCGTATTGAGAGGCATCGGCAAAGAAGAATCGCAGGAGGTGGAAAAACTCCTTCAATATCCTGATGATACAGCAGGTGGTATCATGCAGTCGGAGCTTGTGGCCATTGATGAGAACCTTACGGTAGAAGATGCTATAAAGTCTATAAGGACGGTTTCGGATAAGATCACCGACCTTCACAATATATTTATAGTAGACAAGAACAATAAATTATTGGGTTCGTTTCATGTAAGAAAGCTTATACTGGTGCCGTCAAAAACAAAGGTGAAGAACATCATGAATCCAAAACCGTTAAAGGTAAGGGTTGATATGGACCAGGAGGATGTTGCAAAGATATTTCAGAAATACGATGTAATATCCGTCCCTGTAGTTGATTTTGATGACAGATTGATAGGAAGGATCACTGTTGATGATGTGGTGGACGTAATAGAAGAAGAGGTTTTTGAAGATTTTTATCGAATGGCAGGCCTTCAGGAAGACGACAGGATTTTTTCCTCACCCGCATTTTCGGTAAAAAAGAGGCTTCCATGGCTTTGTATAAATCTTTTGACTGCTATTGTAGCGGCCTCTGTTGTTGGAATATTTCAAGATACTATTAAAACGGTAGTTGCGTTGGCGGTATTAATGCCGATAGTTGCAGGCATGGGTGGAAATGCCGGCACTCAAACACTTACAGTGATAGTGCGCGGAATAGCGCTCGGCGAACTCACCTTTGCAAATGCCAGAAAGGCCCTTATAAAGGAAATAACAGTAGGCATAGCAAACGGTGTTATACTGGGTTGTATAATAGCGCTTTTGACCTACATCTGGAACGGCAACCCCATGCTCGGGCTGGTTCTTGCGCTTGCTATGATCATAAACATCTTTATTGCAAGCCTTGCCGGCACCGTTATACCCCTTGCCTTGAGATGGTTTAAAGTAGACCCTGCAATTGCTTCCGGAATATTTATAACAACCTTTACCGATATCTTCGGTTTTCTTTCCTTTCTGGGGCTTGCAACTATATTTATAAGTTACCTTGTTTGAGAATGCAAAGCAGGCGCAATCTGCGGATAAAAACTGTTTAAATAACCAACATGCAAATCAAAAAAACCGAAGCTATAGTAATAAGTTCAGTAGATTATGGAGAATCAGATCGGATAGTTACCTTATACACAAAGGATTTCGGCAGGGTAAAGGGGATGGCCAAGGGGGCAAGGAGAAGCAGAAAGAGGTTTGCCAATACACTTGAACCCTTTACCCACATAAAGACCGAACTTGCTTTGAAGGCCTCATCAGGGCTGAACTGGATAAACCATTCAAGCCTGATAAATGTCTTCTTTGATATACGTCTTGATATAGGCCGTTTTATTTACGGCAGTGTTTTTTTAGAGATAATCGATCAGATGGCAGCCGAATCCCACCCCGTTCCTCATCTCTTCTCGCTTTTTCTCCTATACCTTCACAACTTAAACAAATCAAACAGACCAAATACCCTTATGCCTGTCTTTGCGCTGCGACTACTTTCCATACTTGGTTACACCCCCTATGTGTCGGGATGTGTGATATGTGAAAAACCTCTTAACAAAAAGGTGAGCAGTGTTTTCTTCAGCTATGGCGATGGCGGCATAGTGTGTTCCTCATGTCGCAGGGACAGGAATGGAGGTTTACAGCTTTCTGCAGGTATGATAAATATACTGCAATATGTCCTTACTGTCCCAACAAAGGGGTTGGGGGCGATAGCGCTCAGCAGTACACAACAAAAGGAGATTCTCTTTATACTTAAGGGTTTTATAGATTACCATTTGGATAAGAGGCTTAAATCCTGGGAACTTTTAGAACAGTTTAAGGTTTAACAAAGGCAAGGGCGCCTTTTTTTACGGGAGGTTACAGTGAAGAACAACTTTCAGGATATAATACTTAAGCTTCAGACGTTCTGGTCTGAAAAGGGCTGTATTGTTTTGCAGCCTTACGATATGGAAAAGGGGGCGGGCACGTTTCATCCGGCTACATTTTTAAGGGTGCTGGGGCCGGAACCATGGAAGGCGGCCTATGTGGAGCCGTCAAGAAGACCGACAGATGGAAGGTATGGAGACAATCCCAACCGCCTTCAGCACTATTATCAGTTTCAGGTGATACTTAAGCCGTCTCCCCTTGAGATTCAATCTCTGTATATAGAGAGCCTTGAAAGGCTTGGAATAGATCCGCTTGACCATGATATCAGGTTTATAGAAGACGACTGGGAATCGCCTACACTTGGCGCATGGGGGCTTGGGTGGGAGGTATGGCTCGACGGCATGGAGGTAACCCAGTTCACTTATTTTCAACAGGCGGGGGGTTTTGACCTTAAGCCGGTAAGCGGGGAGATAACCTATGGAATAGAGAGGCTTGCCATGTATCTCCAGGGGGTTGATAACGTCTTTGAGCTGGAGTGGATAAACGGAATAAAGTACGGCGAGGTACATCACAGGGATGAAGTAGAATTTTCCGTATACAATTTTGAAGAGGCCGATGTGGAGATGTGTTTCAGTCTCTTTGACAGTTATGAGAAAGAGTCAATAAACCTCATTGAGAAGAAACTTGTACTGCCTGCCTATGATTACTGCCTGAAATGTTCCCATACATTCAATATACTTGATGCAAGAGGGGCGATAAGTGTAACAGAAAGGACGCACTATATAGGAAGGATAAGAAGGCTTGCAAGACTTGCGGCAGAGGGATATTTGAAACTCAGGGAGGAGATGGGATTCCCGCTTTTAAAGAAAACAAAAAGTATCTCCCATTAAAGGTCTCCTGTCAAAACACTTTATCTTCCAAATTCCGAAATAGAGGGATTTGAAATCGGTAATGCATCCTTAACTGCCTGAAGTAACTTAATATACCGCCGGCGATTTTCTTCATCACCGTACAGGTTATGGATTATGTGTTTTGTTGAATCTGTCTTTGTATCAAAGCCTCTATATCTTGAATCGTTAGGATTTCAGTGTCATTATTATCGCTTCCGCCACATCCTTCATACTTTTTCTATTGTCCATGCTGAGTTTCTGTATCTTCCGGAAGGCTTCCCTTTCTCTAATGCCATCCTTTTCCATAAGAATGCCCTTTGCCTTTTCAATAACCTTCCTCGCCTCCAGTGCCTCTTTGAGGTCTTCCACCTCCCTTCTCAGCGCCTCAAACTCTT
>JALXFI010000344.1 GCA_027069035.1 bacterium | reverse complement strand
GTTATTGTATCCGGTGTAGAGCCTATAACGATATATTCGTCTCCCACCCTTACCAAAGAAATAGATTTTTTTGGGCCAAAGGACGTGTTTGTCAATACCTCTATGATTCCGTCCTGTGCCTTTAACGGAAGTCCGTACAATTTTGAGTAGAGATACGCCCCAATCCACACGGTCATTATCACAAGGAGCAACCCGCCTGCCAATCTCTCCAATATACCCATATCTAAAAACCCAATAATAAAATCTTATTTTTTAAGATGTTTTATCCTTTCCAACGGACTTACAATATCAGTAAGTCTTACGCCAAACTTCTCGTTTACAACCACTACCTCTCCCCTTGCCACAAGTTTATCGTTAACAAGTATCTCCAGTGGTTCGCCTGCTATCTTCTCAAGTTCAATAACAGAACCATGTCCCAATTGGAGCAGATCGTTTATAACCATCCTTGTCCTGCCAAGCTCTACAGAAATGGTTACCGGTATATCAAGCACCATATCTATACTGTTGCCGTTACTTCCATCTGCGTTCCCGTCTCCTTTGGGCTCTTCCACTTCACTGAAGTCCGGAGACTTAACGTTTTCATTATTATTTGTAGAGGTTCCGTTTTGTGAAGCGTCACTATTTTCCGCAGTTTCCCGTGCGTTAGCCCCATTTATTGTTTCATCCCCCGCTGACTGGTTTACCCCATCTTCCGCCCGCATATTTTCAGCCATGTGACCGTTCACCTCCTTCTTCGCTGTATCCTGTTATCTGAACAGCGTATTGTCCTTCATGAAGCCCTGTTGAACCTATAAACTTAGGCACCCCTTCCACGTTTACCACCACAGCCTCGGATGCCTTTTTATCAAGCTGGACAACATCTCCCGTATTCAGATTAAGAAAATCTTCAATAGTTATATTTGCCTTGCCAATCTCACAACAAACATTAAGCTCCACTCCCCTTATCTCCTCCTCAAGTCTATTTATCCATCTGTTATCAACCTCCATCATTTCACTTTGATACCCCCCGTAGAGCTTCTCCTTTATCGGTTCAATGGTGGAATACGGGATGCAAAAACTGAACTTACTTGATGCATCTTCAAGCTCAAGGGTAAATGTGCTTACTATTACTATCTCTGATGGAACAACTATATTTGTAAACTGCGGATTCACCTCAGATCGGTTAAATATAAAGTCAACATGGTATACGGACTGCCATGAGTCCTTCATATCCATAAATATCATATCCGCAAGTCTTCTTATTATCCTCTGTTCAAGCCCTGTAAACTCCCTCCCCTCAATACGCACATGATACTTTCCGTCTCCGCCAAAATAATTGTCGACAATAAGAAATATAAGGTTGGCATCAAAAACAAGGAGGTTAAGTCCACGAAGAGGAGAAAGTTTAAAGATATTGAAACTTGCCGGCAGAGGTGTGTTTTTTATAAACTCTCCGTACTTCATTGTCTTCGGACCTTCCACGCTTATATCAACAACCTTTCTTATATAATTGAATATAGACACCCTGCAAAGACGACAAAATCTCTCGTTTATAACCTCCATTGTCGGCATTCTGCCCCGAACGATCCTGTCCTGATTGGCAAGATCATACGGCCTTATACCGCCAACGTCTTCCCCTCCGTCTGTTTCGGTCTCTATCTCTCCGTCATTCACACCCTTCATCAGGGCATCAACTTCGTCCTGACTAAGCACACCGTCTGCCATAGATCAAATTCCCTTCATTTTAAAAATAAATAGATTAAACCTCAGAAAAACCATACCTTACAGTCATAAAATATAAAAAAGTCAACATTTACTGGACAACAAATTCGGTAAAATAAATACCCTTTACCTTCCCGCCATTCAATATATGATTAACCCTCAAGGCTATCTCATCACGCAGTTGATATTTTCCCTGGGCCGTGCCGATATCCGCATAACTCTTGGAACTTAAAAGGATGATAATAGAATCCCTCAGTCTGGCATTCTGAGCCTTTACTTCTTCAGCAAGGGCGCTGTCAACCTCAAGATTGATCGTCAACTTAAGATATCTGTTGACCGATCTGCCGCTTAGATTTACAACAAATGGGTCAAGTGCAATAACCTCTGTCGGCATCTTTTCGGCATCCGCTTCTCCATGACCTTCACCATGTTTGGCCTCTTCTTTTGGTTTGACCACTTTTTCGGCCGCGGCGCTGTCGACAGAGGCATCCCCCTTTGAGCCAAAGAGGATAAACCCTCCTGCACCAACTCCTATAAGGACAAGAACAGCGCCTATTATAATGATCATCTTCTTTGAAGATTTCTTAGCGGGAAGTGTGCTTGACTCTTCTTTTTTCTCGGTCTCATCTGCCATTTTTACAATCCTCCTGCAAGTCTTTTTAAAAAGCAAAAACAAAACTTTTTAAACACTTATTGCAAGGCTTATGCCAAGGGGAAAATGCACTTCTTAAATTCGTATCTTTCAAGAAAAGACCGTCTGTTCTTATACTTTCGTCTCCAACAAAACCCTTTAAAAAACTGAGTTCTTAAGGGTTATTGCTCAAATGACGCCGGAGTACTAATATAGGAAGAAAAAAACTAAAAGGAAGAGAAATGGACGGGCTACAGTCAAAGCTTTGAGCAGGGTGTCATATCAATGACAGAAGGATAAAATGATAAAAAAGGCCTGAGATTAACAATATATCCCAGGCCTTTTCTGTTTTATTGTACACTAACTATCTTTTAAGGTTAACCAATTCACTCAGTATCTCGTCGGTTGTGGTTATTATCTTTGAGTTTGCCTGAAAACCCCTCTGGGCGGATATCATCTTTACAAATTCCTCCGCTATGTCAACTGTAGAAAGCTCAAGTGCATTGGAGTGAATACTGCCCCTGCCCGAGCTGTCAGGCGCTCCGACAATACCTTGTCCAGAAGCTGTCGACTCGGCAAAGAGATTCTTGCCCATAGAGGTAAGGGCTGAGGGATTGGCAAAATCAGCAAGCACAACCTGCCCCATTGATTTCGTTTTGCCATTTGAGAATATGCCGGTAATCGAACCATCGGCATCGATTGAAAGCGCCTGAAGACTTCCTGATGCATAACCGTCCTGCTGCTGACTGTATATAGCGGAACTATTTCCATATTGGGTCACCCCATCCGTTCCAGTGCCGCCCTCGGCAAGACTTGTGCCAAAATTAAAACTTATCGTCTGATTTTGCGTGGCGCCACCGCTAAAATCAAAACCACCTGTAGGGTATGTTATTGAACTCTCCGAGCTCAGGACACCTGCGGTGCTGAATGTAAGCGTTCCCTGAGCCTGTATCTCCGTGTTTCCGCTCGTAGAATCCGCCGCATCTACAACGCCGTACCACTGCCATGTATTGCTTGATGACCCAACAGATGATTTTCTGAAATAGAGCGTCATCTGGTGTGAGTTGCCAAGCGAATCATATACGGTTATAGATGTAGAAAGGTTTGAGGTCGAATCCGCCTTGGCAACTGAGAACTCGCCGCCTGTGCTGTCGCTTGTGTCACTGCTGCCGGCAGCTATAGTGCCGGAATCCGTTGCAGTAAAACCAAGTACGGTCTCTGCAGTAGTAGAAGTCTGCCCCCATCCAAGCACCAGTGTTCCTGAATTTCCGGTATCATTTGTAATCGTAAACTTTCCCGTTGATTTGTTGTATGTCACAGAGTATGTATCGCTGTTGCCGTTTTTGGCCTCAAGGGCGGTTTTAATGGCTGCGGCCACTTCAGAACCCGTATAGGCATTGCCTGATATAAGGCCTCCATCCGTTACCAGGCTTGCCGTTATAGAGTCTGTAGTAAGTTCTCCGTCAACATCAAATACTATCTGGTCATTTGAACCTGTAGTAAAGACAAATCCCTTAACCTCCGCATCGGAATCAAGATTTGCAACAACACTGGCGCTTGTGGTTGCATTTGGAGAGACGGATGCAAAGGAAACACTCAAGTCACCAACAGTGCTTGTGATATTGCCAGAACTGTCGGCCTGAAATCCTCGTAAAACGTAGCCTTCAGGGTTTGTGATATTGCCATTTTTATCGAGGTTAAACTGGCCGGCACGGCTGTAGAAGAGCGCCCCTGCGCTGTCTCTAAGCACAAAAAAGCCGTCACCGTCTATAGCCATGTCAAGACCGTTTCCTGTTGTTTCAAATGCGCCCTGGGTAAAGAGCGGGGTAATTGAACTTAACGTTA
>JALXFI010000343.1 GCA_027069035.1 bacterium | reverse complement strand
GTATATAGTCACACATTTGAGTTTTATCAATTCATGCACCGGAACACCTGACACAACATCAAAGGTAAAGACGTCCCTGTGTGGAAGGCAACTGTATCCCGAAGAGTTGAAGAGATGAATATCAAATTGGATGCTTTTCATCTCTTTCAGCGGGATGCAGTCCTCTCCTTCCAATTCAAGTACCCTTTTTAACCATTTGTATGTCTTTAGAGCAGGCGACAAGGATATACAGGCATTATGCCCTCTTTTCCTGAACTCTCTTATGATTGGGATACCAGAAAACAACTGGGAATCCGAATTGGGTATCAAACCGACATTGAGTCTCTTCATAACCCCAACACTTAAAGAGTTCCCCTATTAAGCCGCTTATCCGACCGATAAATCAACTTCCGGCCACAGGGAACAAGGTCCGGTCTCCTGTTTTTGAAAAAGATCATGTAATGTGCATGGAAGAGGTATTTAAGTTTGTCCACGAGAGGGTTTTCGGCAAGATCATACTTCATAACCCCTCTTATCCTCTGAAGATGAAATATCCAGCTATAGAAACGGTTATTGGGAATCTTGATGAGAAGCTTGAATAACCGTTTGAAAGGTATAATCTGATAGAGTGCGGCAAAACAGAATATATTTTTGTACTGACGGTATTCATGGTCCATAAGGATTGTCGTTCTAAATGAATCAATCCCGTATCCCGCAGGCAGATAACCTCTCTCTATTGCATAATTTGTAAGTTGAAGATTCGGAATTGGCACAAAAATACTTGGACCGATAAAATCCGCCCCGATTTTTCTCGCCATATCAAGAGTTGCAAAGGCATCATCTATTGTCTCATCCGGAAAACCAAAGATGAGGCTGCATCCGACCCTGAGACCGTGTTTTTTCAATATCTCCATCCCTCTGAATATTTCACTGTCGGAAAGATTCTTCTTAAGAACATCGTTTCTCAGCCGTTCAACCCCCGACTCTATCGATATGGAAACCTTTGAACAACCGGTTTCCTTTAATAATCCGGCTGTTTCATCATCAATTGCATCCAGTCTTGTTGCTATAACATATGGGACATTTATCTTCTTCCGGTATTCCATGCAGAATTCTCTGACAAACTTCTTTGAATGGGTAAATGTCCCGTAAACAAGATAGAGAGTCTGAAACTTTCTACCCTCAACCGACTTTATATGCATCAACGATTCTATAAGATATGAAACAGGATAATAACGGGGACAACTACTGTCATTAATATCCGAGGTTTTTTTATAATTATGCTGGTAGCAAAACGAGCAGTTATTAGGGCATCCTCTTGCAAAAGGAAGCCTGTAACCTTTTCTGAATGTTCCAGGATAGTTGAGAAAGGCATCGATATCAGGCATTGGCAAACGATCAAAAAAAGTATTACGGACAGGCCTGTTTCTAACCGCCTTCCCATTATTTCTGAAGATAATACCATTTACCGACCTATAATTATCACCTTGTTTTAGTGAGACAGCGACTTCAGGAAGAGAGTTCTCCATGTCGCCATAGAAAAGGAGATCGATATAATTGTAGTTCTCAATAATTTCAGGAATAATTGCAGGGAAAATACCACCAACAAATGTTTTGACCTGTGGAATACTCTCTTTGACGGCCTTTAGAATCCGGAGGTTGTCATGCATCTCCCCCTCAAGAACATCAAGTATATAGGCCAGCTCCGTGCAGAAACCTACCATGATGGGTTTTATACCCTTGACCTTATCAATGAGTTCGTCCCCTTCTTGTTCCTCAAAAAGGATCGCTGCTGAGATACCATGAGCTCTCAGAACAGAGAGCAGTATCGCCGTTTCAAAATTAAATATGTTCTTTTTCTGGACAAATAAAACTTGTATCAACATAAAAAAACTATCCTTCTAAATCCCTGTATATTTCCCGCAGACCATAAATGTACTGTTTGTAAAATACTGAGTCCAGTGAGTAAAATCAAGATCCCTTTCAATCATCCGGTTTACGGATTCCACCTTTTTACGATCAAAGATTCTCTCAATTACCGGTGGAACGCTGTGATAGTGCATAAATTTTATCTCATCAACTTCAATTCCAAATCTATTCAGTTTTTGAGATATTTCAAGTGGATTCTCTCGTCTGAAAAAAGTGTTTCTCATATAAGCACTCCCCTCCGGGAAGGACGGTTCGTTGTCAAGTATCCCTTCCATTTTCTTATACAACTCTTCAAGCAGATCACTTGATACAAACGGTGCTACTATTTCCTCAAGGATAAATATCTTCGTAAAAGAGTTTAGAGAAAAAAGATCAAAAAGCTTATTGGGATAAGTAGCTATTAATATACCGTCTTTTTTTAATAATCGAGGAAGTTGCCTGAAAAACTTTTCCTCTTCTTCCACATAAGGCAATACACTGAAAAGCGTAATACAATCTGCACACTCCATGCCTGCGTGTTCAATGGGCCGTGTGATATCCCATTTAATGATCTTGGCATTTTTGATATTATATTGTTTAATCTTCTTACTCGCTGCCTCGAGCATCTCATCAGAAAAGTCAGAAGCGTATATATTTTCAGGTTTCAGAGCGTCATTCAATCTTTTCAGTGCTGCTCCGGTTCCGCAACCACAATCAAAGACAATATCCGTCCTTCGCTGTTTCTTCATGATATACTTTATTGCCAGTTCTATCCTGCGCTGCTCCGGCGTGTAAGCATCCCCTGCATACCTGTTTTCCAGACTCTCAATCTTATTTCCGCTCTCCCAGCAAGAGCTACACAAAACAAATATATCCTCCTCTACCGTTTATAGAGAAAATGGCGGCTCATACATAACCTGCAAGGCGGAATTATCGACCATTTTTCTTCACTTAGCGCATCTCGGATTCTATTTATCTTTTCACCATTCCAGAAGTCCGTGAGCGCCCAATTCCCCTTGAAAATATTTCCAAGGCACAGTTCATCTTTCAACCCCATTTTAAAACAACACACAGTAACATCTCCATGAGGCCAGATAACAAGCTGCCTCCATGGAGCTGAACAATACGTTTTCAAAACACCAGCAAAACATGGTTTCAGTGCTTTTTCTCTCTCATGCCTGTAATCCTGAATCTCAACTACATCGGCATACTCTGACCAAAAAGAAAAGAATTCTTCAAGTTCTCCACTGTTTTCATGACAGGGGACTGCGGAGATACGGATCACAGGATAATCGAGATGGTTTTCTTTTTTATATGACGAAAGAAATTTAATCTTTTCAAACACCGCTTTGAAGTCTCCACCCCTTATAGCTTTATATGTTCTCTGAGTAACAGCATCTATGGATATGCAAAAACAGGTGACCCCTGCATCAATATTTTCTTTCAAATCACCGATGTCAGCAAGAGAAAGATTCGTATGGATAAATATATCCATTAGCTCTGCCTTACGCGCATAAGAAACAGTTTCAAGTAAAACATCACTGGCCATATACGGCTCACCCACCCCACCAATATTGATTGAATAAAGACCATTGCCTGCCCCCTGGTCAATTATCTCTTTCACAGCCGGAAGATTCATTCTCATTCCGCTTTTTTCCCTCCCTTTGTCATGACATATGACACAATCGTAATTGCACGCATCTATTGTATCCAGGGTTATATGGATCGGCACATCGCCAAGACACTGTCCTTTTCCCGCAAGACTCCACAGTTCCCGGTACCTCCTGTAAGCATCTCCTTTATGCTTTACCCCTATACCGTAAGGATCGTTTATTATTAATGACTCCATATCGGTATCGTCCTTAGGTGTCAGTCAGTCCCACCTTACAAAATTTCTGTATTTTTCTTTCAGATTGAAATCATTGCATGCAAATTCTGAAAGACGTTTTTTGTGGTGTGCAAGCACATCATCGGGCAAGGAAGTCAGATTTAGCACCATATCCTGATAGAGACACGCCCTGTCAACAAGTTTAAAATACTCCCATTCCTCAATATTGATTCGGTTTTTGTATTCCCTGAAAAGACGCGTTCCGGGAAGTGGGGTCAGATAGTTTATCGTTCCCTTTATCCCATTTCTTTCAAGAAAGTCATAGATATCCTCAAAGTCTTCCTCGGTATCTTCAGGAAAGCCGATGATGAATGAAGCCCTGCCTGTTATTCCTTTTCTGTGAAGCAGGGCAATCTTTTCTTCCAGATCATAAATATTTAAGCCCTTGCCTATTCTGTCAATCGTCTTCTGATTGACAGACTCGATTCCAAATCCAACATTAGTCACATTAGATTCAGCAAGCACCTCTACAATTTCTTCATCAAGATCATCGACCCGAGTTGGCACTTTAAACCTGAAATCGGGATGTCTTCGGCTTACTGACTTTAGAAATTCGATAAAAAGTTCCCTGTTTTGCAAAGAGTTTTCTTCCCGAAAGATAAAGTCCCTGATCCCCCACCTTTTATTCAAATATTCAATCTCTTCTGCAATGGAAAGAGCAGAGCGAGAATGGAACCCTTTTCCTACAAACTTGAAGCAGAAAGAACAGTTCCCTCTGCATCCCCGGGATGACATCATTTCAAAACAAAGATTGTTTTCTTTATAAAAATTGGTATAGAAATCCATATCAAAACACTCGTAGAAAGGAGGTGAAAAATTGTCAAGATCTTTTACCTTTTCAATACTACAATTAGTTTTGACTTTGTCGACATTATTCTGAAAAATGACACCATTAATCTCAGGAGTCATCTCACCATTTTTGATATTATTCACCAGCCGTGGAAATCGCTCTTCTCCCTCTCCCATGACCGCAAAGTCACAGGGTGTTCTCTCAAGCAGCATATCAGGTATGGCCGTAGTAAGCGGCCCGCCAAAAACAACAATATTATCTTCTGAAATCTCTTTAACAATCTCTGCATATTTAATATTGAGTTCCATGCATCTGTTGCCAATCCTTAAACCAAAGCCAAAAACTGCCCCTTTTATATCCTTAATCCTTTCAATGAGTACAGTTTCTCTGAACTCTGGTTCGACAGGTGTGAGGTCTACTATCTCAAAATCCATGCCGTTTTTGCTGAGCGCCTTAGCAATATAACCCAATCCGATAGGAAATGATATCAACCGTGTCTCATGAGAAATATTAACAAGGTAAACCTTCATTGATACTTAAAAAGACGTATTTGAAAATGGGTGTATCTGCTGTCTGGCCTGAAATTTGACGGTCTTTGTACTCATGTGACAATGACTGCAAACAGGGACATCTTTTCTCCTGCCATTCAAGTGCATATCCCTCAAAGACTCAATCTTACCTCCAAGCCAGATATCTCTGATCGGTAAACTGTTTGCCTTACCAAGGTTAAATCTGTTGTTGTAATCCGCACAGCAGACAGTAACCTCACCATTCCAGAAGACAGCGAGACGCTGAAACAGGTGACTGCAAGGTAGAAAAGTATAATTATCTTGAAGATCTGGATATGAGTCTTCTTCATCGCAAAAGTTATGGAGTGGCTTAACAAGAATGGCATCGGCATCAGGGAAGATATCTTCAATTATCCTTCTTGTAGAAACGTATGTAAACTCATCAAAATCAGGAAGGGACGCCTGAATCCTAACCCATGGTTTTCTCAATGCTTGACTTCTCTTTATTGTGAGAAGCTTTTGAATATTATCCTGCACGCCTTTGTTAATATTATTTTTCTCGGAGCCTCCCGCACCTTCAGCATGATGGGCGTCAAAAGAAAAAATCAGTCCGTCCAGACCGCTTTCAAATATTTGATCAAAACTATCGTCATTCATAAATGTCCCGTTTGTTGTAACCTGTGTATCCATCACACCGGCATCTTTTGCATACCTTATGTATCTGAAGAGATCAGGATGAATAAAGGACTCGCCTCTAACCTGGAATTTGACGGAACACAACCCGCATGAGACACCTTCATCTATTATTTTTCTGAAAAGATGCGTATCAATTAATCCCAGAGGTCTATCAATGTAGTTCTGAAAACAATTTGGGCATTTAAGGTTACAGACTCCGGAAAGCTCGATATCAAGGTGCAAAGGAAAGTCAGGAAGCACTTTGGCATTAGCCGCCATCTCCCAAAGATTCCTATAGGCACAAAAACGTTCCCGATAGTTTTTAAAGTTTGAAAGGTGCTCAATAAGGTTTATTTTCTCAACCCTTGTTCCGGTCATAAAAAAGCTGTGAAATTAAATGGATATTGTAAAGGCTTTAATCAGTTATTCATAACGGTAGGTATAAGAACGTGTCTCTTCAGGCTGACTGGTACAGTACTCACAATGGGTAAGACAATTACCTTTTTCAAGTATAACCTTCCTGTTCTTATTCATTTCCCTGGAGTTCCATATATCTTTGATCGTCTGTTTGTTCAAATTTCCGATAAAATTCTCCTCGTCACTTACACACTGTGTAACCATGCCGTTCCACACGATAGTCATCCTCAAAAACGGGTCATTACATCTTTCGGTCTTCTTTGGCGCCTGACGGAGAATTTTAAGACTATCAATGACCGAATTATCTTTAATATGGAGAAGGGCGGTATAGTTCCAATAAACATGATCGACTATATCCTTCCAAAACTCGATAAACTTATACAGATCTTCTTCAGTATCATCACATGAACTTGTGCCAACTTGAACAAAGAGTCTGCTCCGAGACTCATCTCGAATCCTTACAAGGTTCAGCACATTTCTCACTACATGGTCATAATGGTCATTATTTCTCCAGAAACGGTACTTTTCTGGTGTAGCACCTTGAAATGAAATCTTTATCTTGCTTAACCCCGCCTCAATCAGACTGCGACACATTTCATCATCCAGATAATACCCATTGGTTACAATCTGGCTGTTAAGACCTGCCTTACTTATGGAAGAGATGATACTCATCATCTCAGGGTTCATCAAGGGTTCACCATATTCAGCAAAATGAAAACCAAGAAAACCCTTTTCCCCTCTGCACTCGTCAACAAGTTTTTCGACAAGTCTTAATGACATATTCCCCTCTCCAAGCCCGGTTTTTTCACGTTCAGGCAGATGATTGCGCCTCCTGCACATGATGCAGGTAAAGTTGCAGTAAGAACTCGCCTGTAAAAGAAGAATCTTCGGAAAGCCGATAACCTCATGCGCCGAGATATCCTTATAGTATTCCTTGGTATAGTAGAGTTTTAAAGGATCTATCTTCTTATTTCCGGCAATCTCCATTCAAATCCCTCTCTGTTGTCATATGAATATTTTTCAATAGATATCCGCTCTTCCAGATTTATAGGCGGAAGTTTCGCAGTTTCAATATTCTCAAGAAGCTGCTTTATGGAACTCATTCCAAGGGCTATTGTTGAAACGTGAGGATTTGATAGAATAAAACGCAATGCTACCTCCCTTATCCGGTCTCTCTCTACAGAGAACTCAGAACAGAAATCATCGATCCATTTATTTCTGAAAGACAATTCATCTCCGGTAAGATAAACGCTCCGAATATCATACTCATCAAATACTGCATCCGTCCCATACTTCCCTGTAAGAACACCTTTATTCAAAGGTGATTTTATAATTACACCCACCCCCATATCCCGGCATGCAGGAATGACATCAAGACCAAATTCCACATTAAAAAGATTATACTCTATCTCAAGGACATCAATTCCACCTTTGGAGAGGAGGTATTCAGCATCCTCACGGCTTTTGACCGAAAAACCGATATACCCTGCCTTCCCCTCTTCTTTCAGCTTAAGAAATGTTTCCATAGCAGAGTCAAGATCAATACGTTTAAAATCAGATACGGTTCCAAGATAAATATCCAGATTCTCCATGTTCAATCTGTCAAGACTTCCCTCAATCGACTTCCTGATGTGTAAAGGTGACAGGTCAAAACCACCATGCGGAGAAACACCACATTTAGTAGAAACAATAATAGTTTTATATCTTTCTCTCAGGAACTCTCCTATAATCTCTTCACTTCGACCATACATATCTGAGGTCTCACAAAAGTTTATTCCATGCTCAACCGCCTCGCTGAGCAACATAAGGCATGATTTTCTGTCAAAACCTTCCGTATTCACCGGTCTTCCTTTGTAATCAATTGCTCCGCCGATCTGGCGGCCTCCAATACCAATAACGCTGACTGACAGGCATGTATTGCCCAGCATCCTGTAAGGAATAGTCATAAGTTTATTGTAACTGCATCTCAGAAATCTACTTTTTAACCGTCTTCACATTAAGTGATTTTGCGGGAACCCCCACAACCGTATCACCCGAAGGGACATCTTTTCTTACAACGGCATTAGCTCCGACCCTTGCCAGTGAGCCTACGGTCACACCATCAATAATTACGGCGCCCGGTCCTACAAAGACCATATCTTCAAGGACAGAACTGCCGGCAATATGGGCACCTCCATTACAGGTTGTAAAATTGCCAATCCTGCAGTGATGACCAATAGATACAGCATAGTTAAGATGATTAAAATCACCTATGGTTACATACGGTGCTACAATTACGTTCTGGGCAAAAATATTACCATGCCCTATCTTCGCTCTCGGAGAGATAACAGCCGATGGATGAATTATATTCGGGAACAGGAGACCGGATATGCCTGATAAGAAAGAGAGCACCTCATGGCGTCCCACAGGATTTATAAATGATACAATATTTAAATCCTTACCCAAATCATTCAAAATATCTACAGAACCCAACACCTTGAATCCATAATAATCTTTACCATGTTTTCGGGAATCCGAGTCAATAAACCCTAATATCTCGTAAGAGCGCTCCAGCTTTTTACTATAACCGGCATCAAGTATTTCTTCAATATTTACAATATACTTACCCACACCCAGAATAACATACTTATCCATGACCGGCCTCTCTGCATACGTTATCGGTCATCTTTACCTCCCTCAAACCAAGAATTCCGCGTGCTTCACAGGGGGACATCACCGTTCTGCCCAAAGATTCACCAATCATTAAAAGTCTCTCAAGAAGCATCCTGTTGGTTGCAAGCTTTGTTCTCTCCCGGTCAAACCATATATTGTCCTCAAGGCCAATCCTTACCCCAAAACCTGAAACAACTGCAAGCGCATTAATAGTCTGCTGAAAGTTTCCGACACCACCAAGACTGCAATAAGATTTTTCAGGCAGTTCGTTGGTCATCAATCCTACAGAAAGAAGGTTGGCCTGGGCACATGCTATATTTCCGAAGATGAGATTAAAATAATACGGCCTTTTAAGGAAACCTTTTCTGATGAGATATTTCGCATAATTGATCATTCCAAGATCGAATGCTTCAAGCTCAGGCCGAATATCATACTCTGCCATCTTTTCGGCAAGCGCCATTATTGTCTCAGGCTGATTCACACTTGCCTGCTTGTTGAAGTTAAGAGAACTAAGTGTAAGGCTGGCCATATCCGGTTTTGCATCTTTGGAAAGCTCCAGCACTGCCATCCGTTTACTCAATTCGTTATAGTTGCGACCACTTGTTGACACACAAACAATAACATCGGGATAAAATCTTCTTATTCCAAGTATAATTTTCTCATATATTTCAGGTTTCCATGTAGGTACACCGTCTCTGTCACGGGCATGAAGATGCACCATAGTTACTCCAATCTCACAGCAACCCAGAACATCATCGATTATCTCATCCGGCTCAACAGGAACATAAGAAGTATCTTTTTTGGTAGGAATCATGCCTGTAGGAACAAGGTTTACTATCAGCTTATCCATCCTGTATATTCAACTCCTCAGTTTCGTTGACTACACTTTCAATATCTATAGGTTTTTTGCAGATGGATTGTCTCATCTTAAAAAATCTCTCAAATTCAATTACAAGTTTTTCACCAAGCCCTTTTGCAGACAACAACTCCATCCAACCACTATAGGGAATACTCAATCCTGTAATCATGCCCTTATCCTCAATCAGTGAACCTTTTGCCAAAGATGTAATATCACATAATAACGCATCGATTTCATCGGCAAGACCGCATCTCATGGGAAACTCAAAATATACTTCAAATCGTTCGTCAGAGTATCGGCATCCGCTGATCATTCAAAAACCCCTTTCTATAATCTCTTCTATAGAGATTGACTGGTCCGTTAACTCGTTACCATGTCTGCATATTGAGCAGCTTTCCAGTTCCAACCTTCGCCCTTCTCTATGAAGACTTCTGAGACGGTTTAACTTATCACCGTGCCACATCTCGCAGAGACTTTTCTCCGCCACATTCCCGAGTGAAATATCATCTGAATTCCATCCGGTACAGCATTGTACCCTTCCGTTAAAGGCCACTATCAAACGTTCCCACGGATATTGACATACAAAGTCTGGTATCGGGGCGGGTGGAGCAGAAAAGTTCTTGTAGTTATTGACAACAATAAGGTCGGAAACTTTGCTCATACGGTCATAGTAGGCCTGCGGATCATTCGATACGGCAGGCCATATGGAACAGACACGAATCCGGGGCTTTGCCCTTCCGAGCTTGTCCCGTCTTGATTTCAAATACCTGAGGTTCTCGTAACTCTCTTCAAACTTTGCAGGCGATCTGATACGGTTGTATATGCTGCCAATACCATCAAAAGAACAGCCAATATAAGAAAGTCCGACATCTACAAGAAAATCCGCCACTTTTTCGGTTACAAGAAAGGTGTTTGTCAAAAACGAGACATTGGGTATCTTTTCGATCGAATACTCAATCATATCGAAGATACGGGGATGAGTCAGAGCTTCACCGCGCCAGCTCAGGCGAATAGAATAGATACCCATCTCTTTACACTCATCTACAACCTTACAAAAGGTTTCCCAATCCATTTGACCTGATTCCTTAAGATTCTTTCGAAAACACATAGGACACGACATATTACACTTGCTCGATGTTTCTATATCCACATGAAGAGGAAAATCGGACACAAAATGATAAAGAGGGTATTCGTACCACTGTATACGATTTATAAAAGCGCTTAAAAAATCACCCTGTTTCCCATAGAACTTCCAAAAACGTTCAGGGCTGTCATAAGGATTTTGATGAAAGTTGATCTTCAACAATTCTTAATCCGCTCAGTAATTAGTTGATTGATTATTCTTACAACTCTATTCAGTCCATTTGCGTCCACTAATCTCATTGCGTTCCGGCTTAAAGAATTGAGAATAGAGTGTGAATAAAGCGCCCTTTCCATATGTTTACTATGCAATATATTATCTGAACATGAGGTATGCGAACCAATGTTAATACATGCCCCTCTCGCCTCAAAATAGGCTATGGTATTTCCCTCTTGTACTTCATTTGCCAATGAAAGGGCTGGAAGACCCATTGCACATATTTCAAAGAGTGTAACTCCTCCTCCACAAATGACAACATCCATCTTATCGAGCTCCTTATGCAGATCATCTACAAACCTCCCTACATTATAAGAATATTCTACATCCTTAAGCACTCTATTTAATTCCTTTTCAAAAATATACGAAGGACCTAAAAAGAAATGAACGGTTCCTGAATATGAAAAAGATTTAAGGGCTTCGGCTATTAATACAGTACTACCATATGTATCGCTGCCGCCCATTGATACTCCGATATCGAACCCCTTTGACCGTACGGCAACCTTTCGTTCCTTCCTGTATTTTTTTGTTTTTCTGTTCAGGATTGAATATTCGGGTCCAACATATAATCGCTTATCTTCATAAAAACCGGTTAGACTCTCCATGCAACCGGTTATCGGATTAACAATAATATCAGCGCATCTCATACCTCCCTTGCGATCATCCATACAAAGGACCAATACTTCTCTTTCCTTTAACAACCGAATCCAATCCTCTTCCGTATCAAGAATATCGTAAATCCAGAGATCTATCGCATTACCTCTGTTAAAGACAAGCCTTATAATCTCATCCTCATTTACATCATGATTAAAAGGTGTAAAGCGGAATTTTTTTTCAGATATTATATTTTCCGCAACCCCATCTTTTTTTATGAGAAATTCTATGTCATAATCGTCCCTTTCCAACTCTTCAGCAAGCTCCATCATTCTAAAAAGATGTCCCATCCCTGCCATGTGTCCTGCATTTAAGCGTATAAATATCTTCCGCTGTGCAGTTTCCACCATTTAATTATCTCACGTATTTCAACATTGACTGCCGAAAATCCAATTTCTCCAAGCATATTTTCAATAAACAGCTTATCTTCAACCCTGTCGACTGAAAGGTTCAATTCGGGACAGACATTTTCCGGTAACGGCTTCATGAAACAGGCGTTAAACATCTCACTGTTTTCAAGTATATATTCATTTACATGCTCACGATGATGAGGAAGTTTTCCCTCCCTCCATGACTTCTCTATTGCAGTAAAGGTAAACGCCTCAAGACCGGCACCCATAGGAAGTCCATTCCCTCCGAGCATGCTCACATAATCCCACTTTCCGGATTCTATCTCCTCAAGAACTCTTCTCCCCTCGAAAATATCGACAAGTGGATTATCGGCTGTCGCTCTGATTATATAACGAGCATTATACCGGACAGACGCCTCACAATACCGCTCAAGAACATCATTTTCTGC
>JALXFI010000342.1 GCA_027069035.1 bacterium | reverse complement strand
CAAGACGCTTTAAATGCAAGGCCGCAGGCGATTTTTCTTTTGAGGCGTACATAACCGGTACGGTGAGAAAGAAAATCGCCGAGAACACAGCAGTTAAAGATGTATTGCCAATTTCAAATCCCGCTATCGCGGGATTTGGGTGTCACCTGTCTCCTTTAATTCCCTTTCTAGACCTTGAGCAAGTTTTTTAAGATCCGATTTCCCCGCATTTTTAGGAATCTTTAAAGGCTTCCCGCATCTAAATACAAGGTTGTTGAACGGAAGAGGCACCATAGTCCTGTCCCAGTTGCTTAGGTAAACAGCCCTTTTAGCAGAGAAACGAACGGGATATATCGTTGCGCCGCTTTCCCTGGCAATAAATAAAATCCCGGTCTTTACCTTATGCGCCGGACCCCTTGGCCCGTCAACCGTGATAGCCGCAATCTGCAGGCCATCCCCTTTAAGATGTTCCACCATCTCTTTAACCGCCCTTCCCCCTCCTTTTGAGCTTGAGCCCCTTACCACCTCAAATCCAAGCCTTTCGATTATCCGCGCTATGAGTTCGCCATCTCTGCTTCTGCTTGCAAGCGTAAGTATCCTGTAATGACGATAGGCATACGGGGCAAGCAGGATGTCCTGATGCCACAAGGCCGCTATGATCTTCTCGCCGCAGTTTATCTTATGTCGCACACCTTCAAAGCCCACATAGCTCTTACGGCTCGTCAGATAAACAATGCCCATGTAGGCTTTATAAATATATGGTGCAAGGCTCACAATAAATCTATTCTTCATTCAAAACCTTTATTCAAAACCCCGTTTCTGTTTTTTTCATAAAGACAGAAGCCCTTTGCAATAACATTGCATTAAACATTCAGACCGACCCTTGGTGCATCAAGTATCCCTGTCTCACTTGCCCCTCGACCCCTTGAACCCTATTTTTATACCAACTCTCCTTTACACACATACATACCTATAACAATAACACACGAATCATATCAAAATGGTTGCGGCATTGCAATAATCCGATAAACAGTGCGGCGCCTACCCATCCGCTTTTATATCTTTACATATTTAGATTGTTTTGCTAACCTTAAGCCATTATATTGTACTCCAGCATTCATCCACAAGCGGGGTAATTCCATGAAACAATTAAGGCTCTGCATGGCGCAGATAAACCCGACGGTCGGCGCCATCGGCTTAAATGCAGATAAGATAAAGGATTATATAGAAAGGGCGCTCTCCTGCAATGCAGATATCATCGCATTTCCGGAAATGGCTCTGACCGGTTACCCTCCGGAAGACCTTCTCCTTAAGCCCGGATTTATTGAAAACAACATCAAATATCTAAATGAGATAGCGCTTGGCGTAAAAGACATTACGGCTATAGTAGGTTTTGTGGACAGCAGGGAGGACATATACAATGCCGCCGCGGTAATCCATAAGGGACGCATCATTGGTGTTTACCACAAGATGTATCTTCCAAATTACGGCGTTTTTGATGAGGAAAGGTACTTTCAGGCCGGCACAAAACCCCTTCTTATAGATTTTGACGGGGTCGTTGTCGGAATAAGTATCTGTGAGGATATCTGGTATCCCGAAGGGCCGACTCTTTCGGAGGCGACACAGGGCGCTGAGGTCGTGATAAACATCAATGCCTCACCCTTCCATGTAGGCAAATGGAGATTCAGAGAAAAGATGCTTGCAACAAGGGCTGCCGACAATGCCATTATAGTGGCCTATGCCAATATGGTTGGAGGACAGGATGAACTCATCTTCGACGGTCACTGCATGGTAGTTAATGAAAAGGGAGATCTCGTTGCACGAGGCAGCTCTTTTGAAGAGGAATTGGTCGTTGCAGACCTTGATATAGAGGCGGTCTTCAGGGGGAGGCTTCATGACCCGAGGAGAAGGAAAGAGAGGCTTGTCCATGGAGGTGAAGTAGAAGATGTAATAAGGGTGGCAGTCTCACCACAGTTAGATATAAAAAAAAGAGTCAAGGTGTCTCCAACATACACAGAACCGCCGGAAGAAACGGAAGAGGTGTATAGTGCCCTTGTCTTGGGCACACGGGACTATCTTACAAAAAACAGGTTCGGCAGGGCTGTTATAGGGCTTAGCGGCGGCATTGATTCTTCTCTAACCGCCGCTATTGCGGTTGACGCCATCGGAAAAGAGAATGTAACAGGGGTATTCATGCCTTCATGTTACACCTCAGAGGAGAGCAGAGAAGACGCAAAGATGCTTGCGGAAAACCTTGGTATCAGATTTATTGTTATTCCCATCGATAAAATATTTAACACCTATATAGATGAATTATCTGAAACCTTCAGCGGCGCAGGTGAGAATGAGGCCGAAGAAAATCTTCAGGCTCGAATAAGGGGCAACCTCCTTATGGCGCTTTCAAACAAGTTCAGATGGATCGTCCTTACAACAGGCAATAAGAGTGAGATGAGTGTGGGTTATTCAACGCTTTACGGCGATACCGCAGGTGGATTTGCCATATTAAAGGATGTTACAAAAACCCTTGTGTACAGGCTTTCCAAGTACCGTAACATTAAAGAAGGTAAAGATATTATACCCGAAAGGGTTCTTGCAAAAGAGCCTTCGGCGGAACTCAGGGCATGCCAGAAAGACAGCGACACTCTTCCGCCTTACGATGTGCTTGATCCTATCTTAAAGGCATATGTGGAAGAGGATAGGTCTTTAAGTGAGATAGTTGCCATGGGATTTGGTTTAGATACGGTAAAAGACGTTATAACTATGGTTGACAGGTCCGAGTATAAACGCCGTCAGGCACCGCCCGGAATAAAAATAACCCGGAGGGCATTCGGCAAAGACAGAAGGATGCCGATAACCAACGGTTATGAAAGCAGGTAACGGTTTTTTCCTGCGTTATGCACCCTGTATTACAAATTCAATTCATAATGGATATTAAAACAACAGCCATGAATATATTTAACTCCGGACTCAAGGCCGTTGAACCGGATACGGCCTTAAAAAGTCACTGCTCCCTTTCAGGGGATATTTTTAAGGCGGGAAACTCCATATACAAATTGGATAATTTTAACAAGGTCTATGTTATAGGCGGGGGTAAGGCTGCCCTGCCCATGGCAAAGGCTGTTGAAGATATTCTGGGGGACCGGATTGCCAGAGGGGTGGTAGTTACAAAATACGGTTATGGGGGTGATGCCGGAAAGATAAAGGTTATAGAGGCAGGGCACCCGATCCCGAATGAAAACGGGGTTAAAGGCGGAAAGGAAATAATAAACCTGCTCAACAAGACCACGGAAAAAGACCTTGTTATCTGTCTCATTTCAGGAGGCGGCTCCGCCCTTCTCAGCGCGCCTGCGGAAGACATCTCACTAAAAGATAAACAAAGAGTAACGGATCTGCTCCTGAAATGCGGGGCGGATATTAAAGAGATAAACACCCTGCGTAAACATATCTCCCTTATAAAGGGCGGAAGGCTTGCCCGTATCGCATACCCGTCACATATCGTTTCACTCATACTTTCGGATGTTGTAGACGACGACCTTTCCGCTATAGCCTCAGGGCCGACTTATCCGGACCGGACAACCTTTAAGGAATCTTTTGAAATCTTAGATAAGTATAAACTTAAAAAAAAGGTGCCTGAGACTATTTTAGAACATATTGAAAAAGGACTTAAAAACCCTGATATGGATACCCCAAAGGAAGGCTCTCCTTTTTTCGGCAAAACGGAAAATCTTATTATAGGAAATAATTTTCTTGCACTTAAGGCTGCAAAGAGGAAGGCGGAAGAACTTGGGTTAAACACTATAATCCTCTCCTCATGCATAGAGGGTGAAACCTGCGATGTCGCAAAGGTACATACAGCCATTTTAAAGGAGATAGCCGCAAGCGGAAATCCCGTAAAAAGGCCTGCCTGCGTACTGTCCGGGGGCGAGACAACTGTAACAATAAGGGGGAGCGGCAAGGGGGGCAGAAACCAGGAGTTTGCCCTTGCCGCCGCCTTTGAAATTCAGGGGTTAAGAGATGCTGTCATATTAAGCGGGGGGACAGACGGAACGGACGGCCCCACCGATGCGGCAGGTGCATTTGCAGAGCCCTCGACTATAAAAAACGCTATGTCAATGGGTATAAATCCAAAAGATTACCTGAAAAGGAATGATTCGTACAATTTTTTCAAATCGATCGGCGGCCTTCTGGTTACAGGGCCTACAAAAACGAATGTAATGGATTTAAGGGTAATGCTTTTATTATAAAAAAGGGCGGAGTTTTTTATCCTCCGCCCCCATATAAGACGCGATACCTTTAAAGTAAAACCTTACCTCTTCTCCATACCCGCAGGCTGCTTAGTAGCCTGAGATACAATAAGCGCCTTATTGCCGGTATTCACAATCTTGTGCCAGACATTTTTAGGCGCAAGCACCACAACACCCGATTTTAAGATGTTTTTCTCTTCAGCCCCGTCATCCAGATAAAAGACCCCTTCGCCTTCATGAACAAAGAATATCTGGTCGCCGGTCGGGTGCCTGTGATAATCAAGCACCTGCCCGGGGTTAAAGTAATATGTGTCTGCAGTAAGTTTCTCCGTCTTTATGCAGGTCTTCTTATTTACCGGATCATCCTTAAAACTGACATCATCAAATACATTTGCGTAATCCATAGTTTAAATATCTCCTTCTCTTATTTATATTATACCCAGATCCCGCGATAGTGGGATCTGAAATTCTTTATTTTCCAGCCGCTAAGTGGGTGGAGTGTTAAGCGACCTCTCTACCAAAACGTTTATTTGCATAGGCTTCAAGCCCGCTTTGATCCGGCTTCATACCCTCTTCGCCGTTCTTCCAGTTTGCCGGACATACCTCGCCATATTTCTCATTGAACTGAATCGCATCTATTACCCTCAATATCTCATCCATATTCCTCCCCAGAGGAAGGTCGTTTATTGTGATATGCCTTAAGATACCCTCTTTATCCATAATAAAAAGACCCCTTAGGGCAATGCCCTGTTTTTCAAGAAGCACTCCATAGTTCCTTGCAATGCTCTTGTCAAGATCGGATACAAGAGGATATCTGAGCTGTCCAACCCCGCCCTTGCTTCTTGGGACGTTTCTCCACGTATAATGCGAGTACTGGCTGTCCACCGAAACGGCTATTACTTCCGTATTCCTCTTTTTAAACTCCTCTATCTTACTGTCCAAAGCTATTAATTCTGTAGGACACACAAAGGTAAAGTCAAGGGGATAAAAGAATAAAACCACGTATTTGCCTCTGTAATCCTTTAGATTCAGATCAGATATTGTACCGTCGGGCATTACCGCAGATGCGGTAAAGTCCGGCGCTTCGTTTTGTATTCTTGCTTCACACATCTTCATACCTCCATAAATAATTTTAGTTCGGTTTTTAAAAAATTACTTGCCAATCGCCTGTCTAAGATCCATGGCATGCTCCTGTTCCACTGCCAGTATATTCCTCAACTGCTGGGCAAGGGCAAACTCCTTAAGAGCCTCCGCCTGTTCAATCCGTGTTTTATATCTCGCTATTGCATCCTCCTCTCCCTCAAGGTCTTGAATAAGCATGGCCTCACAGCCTGCGGCTGTCTTTACATCACCGACATTAACCGTTGGGACACCTCCAAGAAAATCGATCTGATCGGCAAGCACCATAGCGTGTCCTATCTCCTCGTTTGCATGGATCTTCAGCTCTTTAATAACATCCCCATACTGAGCCCCCGTCATCACAGCGCTGTGCTGAATATACTGCACTGCAGCGGAATACTCAAGCGAGAGATCCTTGTTTAAAAGCTCTGTTAAACCTTTGATATCCGTTGCCATAATTACCTCCTTTTTAATTTATTTTACAATAATCTTCCCAACCATCTCCGGCAGATGAAGCAGGCAGTGATATGGATACTCGCCGGACCTGGCAAACGTATGGCTGAAACTCTTGCCAGGCAGCATTACATCCGAGTCGAAACTGTCATCATCAGCCGTAACCGTATGCGGCTCAGCGCTCTTAAAAACCCAGGTAACCGTTGTGCCTGCAGGGATTGTAAGTATATTAGGGCTGTATGATGTATCATGCATCTTAACAATAACATTTTCCCCGGCATAAACCGAAAAGGAAAACAGCCCTACAAATAGAAACAAAATAAACAAAACGGCCAATCTTCTAACAATGCCATATACCATGAGACACCTCTTTATGGCACAATATTGTCTGTATTGTCGTTAATCCCTGCATTCCTTACAAAGACCATATATATAAGTGCTTGCGCTAAAAACCTCATAGCCTTTAAACTGTGCCTTCTTTATAGCTTCACCTGTCAGTTCACTACCAAAAATATCCTCAACCTTTTTACACCTTACACAATAGACATGGTCATGAGGGTCTGTATTCGGATCAAAAATGCTTTTATCCCTTCTTAGATTAAGCTCCAAGACCTCTCCCACATCCTTTAACAACTCAAGTGTATTATACACCGTGGTAAGCGAAAGGCCTGGATAATCCTTCTTAAGGCGCCTGTAGATAACGTCTGCACTTGGATGGGTCTTGTCTCCGGAAATAGACTTTAGTATGGCAAGCCTCTGAGGGGTTAGCTTTAAACCTTTTTCCCTGTATTTTTTTATGATGGTTTCTATATTCATTTTGTAATTATTGTTAATTTATAATTAATACATATTAACTATACTTACATTTTAAAACTTTGTCAAGATTTTTTTACTTGCTTTTTTATTTAGAAGCAAGATACGCCATCACCCATATGGCAATCGCAAATACAATCACAAGGACAATAGATAGCGTATCAATCCATGCCTGCACAATAGCTCTCCTTTTCTATAAAAAACAAATAATCAGCGCCTACATGGGTTTCCGGATAGGCACTAATTTAAGAAAACTTACATACGAGGCATTGCCCTTAAAAGAGAAACAACGCCCAAGTAAACCACCATCATGCCTGCCAGTACGGTAAAGCCTCTTTTTATAAAAAGTCTCTTTTCTCCCATAAAAAATCTTCCGGCAATAAACATGGCAGGCATAGTGCCCACACCCATAAAGAGCATAATCTCTAATCCTCTGTAAGGATTTAAGGTTGAAGCAGCCCTTGTTAGAAATGCATATACGAGCGGACATGGAAGAAAACCGTTAAACATACCTGTAACAAATGGAGCTGATATGGAGTTACTTTTGGTAAGTTTTGATATTGCACTGCACAACACATCATAGAGGGGTTTAAAAAAAGGCCTATAAGTCTTTTTGAACCTTAAGAGCATTTGCGCCCCAAAGAAGATCATAAAAAGACCAAAGGTTATGGTAAGCGCCTTTTGTAAGATGCCGATAGGCTGAAATATCCTAAAAACATCAGCCCCTGCCAAACCGGCAGCAAACCCCATAAATCCATATGTAAAAAGCCTGCCCATGTTGTAAAGGATATGTCGTACGCTACGTTTGCCTTTTGAATCAATAAACATGATAGCAATAGGACTGCACATACCTATACAATGGTATGAACCAAAAAAACCGGCAAGCAGAATAAAGATAAATTCATTATTATAAGGAGTCATTTTTTAGATTTCATTCTCAACACTTAGCCTTGTAGAATTAAAGATTATCATTAAGCTGCTCAATATCATAGCGGTTACAGCAAAAAGAGGTGTTATTGCACCAATAACGGCAAGATAGATACCAAAAACATTGTAGGAAAAAGCCCATGCAAAATTACTATACACCTTTCTTCTTACCTTCTTTGAAAGCCTTATAAGATAAGGTATCAAATTTAAATTATCCCCCATCAGATTTACATTGGCCGACTCTCTTGAAAGCTCAGTCCCGCATCCTATTGCAACCCCTATAGTAGATGCGCAAAGTGCAGGCACATCGTTGAGTCCGTCACCTACCATAACGACCACAGGTTCCTTCTTTTTATAAGATTCAATTTCCCTTACCTTATCCTCCGGCAAAAGCCCTGACTTTACTTCATCGACAGGTAAAAATTCTTTTACCATTTCCACCCCTTCCTTATTATCTCCTGTAAGCACAATTGTTTTAACCTTCATTGCACCCAACTTTGAAAAAACATCAATGGCTGAAGGCCTGATCGACTGCTTAAAGTCAATAAAACCATATTGATCTCCTTCCTCAGCAAGAAAGACGGTAAGAAACCTTTTCTTATCTCCTTTAACAATATCCTTTATAGGCACATGAAGGTCTATCATCCACCTCTTGTTTCCAATAAGGCACTCTTTACCATCTATACCACCTTTGATCCCACGGCCAGGGAATACTTTACAATCCAACACCTTATAAAGTTTTAAACCTTTTTTTCGAGCTTCTTTTACGATTGCTTTATCTATGGGATGAGAAGAACGCAACGACAGGGAAGCCGCCTTGGCTAAAAATTCGTCTTTATCCAGGCCTTTAACCGTATGTATCCCGGATATAACCAACTCATCGGAGGTAAGGGTGCCCGTCTTATCAAAAAAGACCGTCTTTACCTTTCCGAACAGCTCAAGAACATCAAGAGAGCGAATTATAACCCCCTTTCTTACAGCCTCCGAAAGTCCTTTCCAGACCGCAAGAGGTGCTGCTATACCAAAGGCGCAGGGGCATGCAATCAACAAAACCGAGAGCATCCTCATTAATCCATCGGAAAAAGTTAAGCTTTTACTCCAATAAATCAAAGTAGCAATAGACAAAAGTATAACAAGGGGCATAAAATAAGACGCTATAGTGTCGCCAACAGTCTTAATGTATGAAGGTGTTTGTCTTATCTCTTCCATAAGCCGTTCAATCCTTGAGATAAGAAAATCATCTTTTCTCTTTTTTACTTGAACAACAAGGCTTGCATCAAGGCTCAGGGTGCCGCCAAAGACCTCTGAGCCCGCCTCTTTACAGACCGGGCGGCTCTCTCCTGTAAGAAGCGCCTCATCGACACTTCCTCCGCCGCTTATAACAACCCCGTCCGCGGCTATCCTATCCCCCGGCATCACGACCATCTTGACTCCTTGTTTTATCTCATCTAAAGGCGCTCTCCTGCTGTCTCCAGCATCGTTCAAGATATTTACACTATGAGGCAGAAGAGACGAAAACCCTGCAATGGCCTTTGATGCGCTGAGCCGTGCCTTTGCCTCTACAAACCTGCCAAAGGTAAAAAGTGTAAGAGTCATGGTGGCAGTCTCATAATAGACATCTCCCCTTCCATAAAACGTTGATTTAACAGAAAGTAAAAATGCAGAGACCGTCCCAAAGAGCACCGTTGTCTCGATCGTGAAATTAAGTTTTTTAATAGACTTAAATGAGGAGACAAGCACAGGATAACCAAGAATGAGAATTACAGGAAACGAAAGAAACATAAGGACAAGTTTCACGCCATAAGCAAACCCATTGGATATAGGGACCGATGCAAAATTACTCCCATATAGGGGAAAGCTTAGCATCATAACGTTCATGGAGAGAAGGAGACCTATACCAAACCTTCCAAGCAGGGCCTGGCTTATACCCTCTTCTCCCCTAAAGCCTGTTATTCTGTGTGTGAGATAGCAGCCTGTACAGCAAAAGATTGTAGAGCCAGCATTGCTGATATCTTCAACCTTTGAATTAGGCACCGGCAATCCGCATTGAAAACATGTCATTTCTTATCGATTTCGCCAGCCCATTGTATGGTATCCGGATTGCCGCCGGCAAGCCATCTGTTAAGATCGGGCAGAAAATTCTTATAACCATAACCAAGGATAATAAGTATCATGGCAATAATAATAAGTATGATATACCATACAGGTCTGCCTCCGGAATATCCCAACTCTTCTCTTTCCATCTTAGTATCTCCTTAAGACTGCGTTAATACTCTTTATGCCTGCTGTTAAACCCCGCTATATTTGTGTCTTTCCTCCCCTTTCCTCTATCTCATCATACATTGCATTCCTTTCAAGCATATCATGGGCAGGTTTTTCGATGTCTTCAAAATGACCTCTAAGATATGCCCATACAAAAAGGAATACAAAACCCATTGCAATAAAGAGATAATTAATAAAAGGAAGTGCAAAACCTGACATGCCCTCTTCAAGCCCAACCATAAAATAGCTGACTATCTTAATAAAAAAACTTATCCCGCCGGGTATGATCACAAAAAGCACTACAAAGTAAAGAAGAAATTTTTCCCTTTTATTCATCGCATACCCCCGTCAGAAATACTAATGAAATAGCAATAATATAATGAAACTCTCAAGGCTTCGGCCTCTTACTTTCTTGCATCCAATTGATACACAGGCTCTTGAGCCCAGCTTCCAAGCCATTGCATATAGGCAACAATGGCCAATCCCTTCTTGTTAGGCCTGCCGTTTTTATCAAAAAACCACGCATAGGACGGCATAACCGAATCAGGCACAACATTAGGCGGATTTTTAAAGTGCGCAACATGCCAGTCGTTGCTGTGACGTCCGGCCTCTCTTATGAGATCGGGGCCTACCCGCCTCGTTCCAAGGAGTTGAGGAAGCTGCATAACATTTGCATATTCCGAAGGGTATGAAACCTTGCCGAAACGTAACTCCTCATTCGAGACAGGTCTTATGTACTGTGAATGACAGTGCCAGCACGCCTCGGCAATATATTGAGCTTTTCCCACATTTAATGCCTCGGCAAAAGATGCCTTTGACGGTTCGCCAAAGTATCTTTTAAACTCAACAGGATAGTCGTCGGCAAGTTTATAAAATTCCGGCAGCACATTATCCGCCAATTCCTCAATGGATTTAACAGGGATGTTTCTAAGGCTCAAACTCGGAGCAACCGCCTGCCAGAATGTCCCGAAAAAAAAGAAAAAAAGACCTGATATAAGAGCAAAGGTTGAAAATCTTTCCATAAATCACCTCCTTTATGCCTCCTGCGGCTGTGCAGAGGGAATGTTTTCTTTTTTGGCGGTCATGTAAAAGTTGTATAAATACAGTATAAAACCAACAAAGATCATAATCCCTGTCACTGTCCTTACAAACCACAGCGGTGCAGAAAATCTCACTGAATCCATCCATGGATTGAGTCCCCACCACGTAAAACCCTGCACAAGACCTCCTGCAAGAAGATCCACCCACATAGTTTCCATGCCTATCATTATAAGCCAGAATGCCCACTCATCAAGAGAACTCGAGTAGAGCCGTCTTCCGGTTACCTTTGGCCAGAGATAAGACAGTATCCCAAGTATCCAGAATCCAAAGGTTCCGAACATTATAAGGTGGGCATGTCCCACAACCCAATCGGTAAAATGGATAGCCTTCTGTGTTGTGAGAAGTACCTGTATAGAGCACTGAAGGCATGTTATGCCGTAATTTACAATACCTATCATCATCCATCTCAGAGGAACACTCTTCTTCAATGCATCCCCGTTTCCCCTCATTGTCATAAAAAAGTTTATTATAACCGTAACAACCGCAAGCTCAAGGACAAGCGTTGAAAAAACGGCGGCATACTGGGCATACATGGGGATAGGGCTCCAGAGATAATGATGAACCCCCTGCATGGGGTAGAAGAACGCAAGCCCCCAAAAACCAAGGAGAGAAAGCCCGTGGCTCCATATCGGCTTTTTGAGGATTACCGGAACGAAAAAATACATAAGTCCCCAACCAAGAGGCGTCACATAAAGGCCGACCGCATCGTGTATCCATGTGCCGGTTATAGCTGCTCCGGCAACGCCCGGTATAAAAAACTGAGGGATATAATTACCCATGATATAGACCATCGGTATCCAGATCAGACCTGATATTATATACCAGCTTGAAGCATAAAGCGGTCTTTCCTTACCATATTGATATATCGGCACGGTAAACTGAAAAAGGGCAAGTAAAAGATAGACAAGCACAAAAGGGTCTACAAATATAGGGGTCTCCCCCCACTCAATCGCCTGAGCATAACCGCCAAGCAAACCAACCGCTGTGGCAAGAACGGCTGCCTGAAGCGCCCAGAACATGAACCACCCAAGATACTTCTCATTCAGCACCTTGTATCCGGTAAGCCTTGGCACCGCCCAGTACAGGCCTGCGACATAACCGTTCGTTATAAACCCGTAAACCGCCCCGTTTGTATGGAGCATTCTCACCCTTCCGGGAGAAAGAAATTCTACACCGGGAAAGGGATACTTGCCAAGAAACTGAAGCGAGTATAACAGGCCGGCCAGAAGAACTATGCCTAAAAAAACAAGGGCGGAAACGAGATGGGCATAAACAAGTGAAAAAGACACAACGCCTTTTTTTCCCCGAGTTACCATTGCTTACCTCCTTATTAAATTTTACCCATAAGGTCAAGGATATATGATGTGATATGCCATCTTTTCTCCTCACTTAATGACCCGTTAAACGAAGGCATTGGAGCGCCGGCCACGCCGAGCGTAACCGACAGATATATATCCTCAACACGTGTGCCTCTGTTTATCTTTCCATAGGTAAAATTGACCGGCTTTGCGGGGTTGCCCCACGTATCTTTAAGTATTTTTGCGGCAGGGCCATTACCTTTACCGGCAGTGCCATGACAAACAACACATTTTTGAGAGAATATATCTTTTCCTTTATTTACGGAATCAGGCGTGCCTACATATTCAGGCATAGACACAGAGGAGTATATGGATACGGATGGTTTCTCTTTTTGCCACCTTTTTGAAAAACCCTTTATGTATGAAAT
>JALXFI010000341.1 GCA_027069035.1 bacterium | reverse complement strand
TGATAAATACTCCGTGTCATTTAATATAAGGGTCAACTTTAATTAGTTTTCATCCGGAAAGTGTTCTTTTTCGCCTGCTACTTAGCTCAATAACTCAATGAACTCCGATGTTTTCTCGAGATCCTTCCGATCATCCAGCCGATCAATAAAACCCCACCTCCGGCAAGAAACCACTTTATAACACCTGTGCGAAGGAGAGCGGAGTTTTTCTCTTCAAGGGCATCCACTTTGTTTTTAAGCGCATCCACCTCGGAGCTTAACCGGTCTCTTTCATTTATAACATCCACTATATGTCCTGAATCGCGCACCAATGTTTCATACCTTGCAACAATTTCAGCCTTATCTTTTTTTATCTTGGCCAAAGTCTCGCGCGCACCGTTAAGCTGTTTCAAAAGAGCCGCATTCTTAACCTCCTCAGCGTTCAGACTATCGGAGAGGCTGTCCTTTTCCTGTGTTAATTCGCTTTTAAGTTTATCTATCCGCTTCAATGCCTTATCCAAATCCGCTTTAAGGCGTTTTATGATAACCGGTTTCGGAATGTCGAGCGTAAGGTATTGTTTAGCAATATACCCCTCAAGGCCGTCTTTAGTGCGAACCTTATAAAATCCGTCCTCTTCCGAAATGGTCTCAACAGGCGTTCCTGTTTTAAGGGTCTTAATGGAATGATAATTGTTTGAAGGAGCATCACGCAGGGAGACAATAAGCACATCCGAGACATAACGGGTTTGAGCAACCGCTTCCGACGTTGATAAAAAAAAGAATACACAAACAAAAATGAAGGCAAATCTTAAACAACGCATAATTCACCCCTGTCAATCAGGAAAAACTTATCAACACACAAAATGTTTGCCACTTCTCTCCAGTTGCCAGGTCCTACTATGCTATGGAAAAACAAATAACTAATGCCCATTAATCGGCCTGTTTTCTTAAAAATGTAGGGATATCATACTCATCCTCATCCGACAAGGAAAACGGTTCTGTGCGCACGGTCCTTTGGACGTCCCATCCTTCGGCCTTTTTTTGCTGCCTTATAAATGCCGGTATGTCCCTATCTTCATTACTTATACAGGCAAAACGCTCAACGGGTTTCATATTGCCAACATCCTGTCCAAATCCTGTAGCAATAACCGTAACCATTATCTCATCGCCCATACTCTCATCTATTACTGCGCCAAAGATTATATTGGCATCTTCATGCGCTTCTTCCTGTATAAGAGAAGATGCCTCGTTTACCTCATGAAGGGTCATGCTTGAAGAACCTGTGATATTAATAAGTATGCCCCTTGCGCCATGAATGGAGATATCTTCAAGCAAAGGACTTGAGATGGCCTTTCTTGCAGCCTCAGTCGCTCTGTTCTCGCTGGAATCTAATCCGGAACCCATAAGAGCCATGCCCATTTCAGACATTACCGTTCTTACATCTGCAAAGTCAAGATTTATCAGACCGTGCACGGTTATAAGTTCTGATATACCCTTAACCGCATGAAGAAGAACATCATCAGCCATTTTAAATGCCTCAACAAATGAGGTGTTTTTACTGGCTACACTTAGAAGCCTCTGGTTTGGTATCGTAATAACCGTGTCAACTATCTTCTTAAGTTCTTTGAGCCCTTCTTCCGCTTTTTTAGCCCTCTGCTTGCCCTCAAATGCAAACGGCTTTGTAACAACCCCCACGGTCAAAGCCCCCAGGTCTTTAGCTATCTCGCCGATAACAGGTCCCCCTCCCGTTCCGGTGCCGCCTCCAAGTCCTGCGGTGATAAAGATCATATCCGCCCCTGAAAGTGATTCCATCAACTGGTCTCTCGCTTCGATCGCGGCATTCTTGCCAATCTCCGGGTTGGCTCCAGCCCCCAGTCCTTTTGTGATCTGGGTGCCGAGGTGTATCTTGGCAGGCGCCTTCGACATTTGAAGGGCCTGAACATCTGTATTCGCAGAGATAAATTCCACCCCGTCAAGACGCTGCTCTATCATTGTATTTACGGCATTACAACCGCCTCCGCCAACACCTATTACCTTGATCCTGGCCATCCTGTTAAGATCATCACTAAACTCAAACATACGCACCTCCTTATATTAAATTCTTAAAAAAATTCCTTTAACCAGTCCTTCATCCTTTTCATAGCTTTGTTAAAAATGTTCTTTTCACCAATCCTGAAACGTGTATTCTCAGCGTTTTTCTTCCCGTGCAATACCAGACCAACGCCTGTAGCATGCATAGGGCTATTAACGATATCAACCAATCCGCCTATCCCCACAGGCTTTCCTCTTCTTACAGGAAGGTTGAATATCTGCTCTGCCAGCTCAACAATCCCGTCCATCTGTGCGCTTCCGCCTGTAAGCACAACACCGGAGGCAACGAGCCCTTCATAACCAGACTTTACAAGCTCACGATTTACAAGTGTAAATATCTCCTCTATTCTCGGTTCTATTATTTCCCCAAGTATCTGCCTTGATATAACCCTCGACCTCCTGCCGCCTACGCTTGGCACCTCTATAGTGTCGTCCCTGTCGATCAGAGAACTCATGGCACAACCATACTTGATCTTTATCTTCTCCGCCTCTTTTGAGGGTGTCCTCAGCCCCACGGCAATATCTCCCGTAATCTGATTGCCCCCTATGGATAAAACCCCCGTGTGTTTTATCGTGCCTTCGGTAAAGACCGCAATGTCCGTCGTGCCGCCGCCTATATCGACAAGCACGGCGCCCAGCTCTTTTTCATCACTGCTCAGAGTAGCCTCGCTTGAGGCAAGCTGCTGGAGTACAATATCGCCTACATTAAGGCCTGCCCTGTTTGCGGATTTTATGATATTCTGGGCAGAGGTCACGGCCGCCGTAACGATATGCACCTTTGCCTCAAGCCTTACCCCGCACATGCCGAGAGGTTCAAGGATCCCGTCCTGATCGTCTATTATATACTCCTGAGGCAAGACATGGATCACCTCTCTGTCAAGGGGAATAGCCACTGCCTTTGCCGCATCTATAACCCGCACAATATCGCCGTCCTTAACCTCTTTATCCTTTACGGCAACGATGCCGTGACTGTTAAAACCCTTGATATGCCCGCCTGCGATACCTGCATAGACAGTATCTATCTCGCAGCCCGCCATAACTTCGGCCTCTTCAACAGCGCCTTTTATGGACTGAACAGTGCTCTCAATGTTGATAACAACCCCTTTCCTCAACCCCTTTGAGGGGCTTGTGCCGGTGCCTATAATCTCAAGGCCGCCGCTTTCTGTAATCTCCCCCACAACGGCACATATCTTTGTGGTGCCTATATCAAGCCCAACGATTATATTGTCACGTTTAGCCACCTATTCACCCCCTTTTAAATACTCATGTCCGCCACTTTACAACCACCTTGTCCTTATAATTAAGGTCTATAAATCCTGCCATTGAAAAGGCATTGCCCAGCGCTTTCTTAAGCGTTTCAAGCCTGTTAAGCTTTTTCACAAAGTCATCTTTGCCAAGATATATCGTCATGTTATCATCATTGGTGCAAAGGGCAATGCCCCTGTCCGATATGAGCCTCAATTCCGATATCTTGTCAAAAGAGACCACAGTGTTCTTCCTGGAGAGAAGTTTTACCAGATCGAGTGCAGAAAAGAGAAGATCGGTTACCGAAGACTCCCCTTCAAGCAACTCCTCCATTCCGATACCTGTAATAATGGGGAGGTCAACCTTGTCTGCATAATCCGCCTCTTTAAAGACAACTCCATCCTCATCCATAAGATAGAGGGTATTGTCTATATCTATAAGGACAAACGGCTTTCTCTCAACAACGGACACCTTAAGTCCGTGAGTAAGGACCCTCCGAATTTGCACCTCTTTTACCCATGGAAGTTTTTCGATCCTGTTTCTTACCTCCCCCAAATCAATTGAAAGCGTATTTATCCCTGTCTTTAAACCTGCTATGTCCATAATCTCCTGCGAGCTCACCCTTTTTCCGCCGACCACCATTATCTCCTTTATCTGTAAATACGGCGTGGTCACAAGATATCTGTAAAACGAAAGGAGAAGAAAAGCGGCTGCAGCAACACATATTACAGAAAACAGCGCCTTTAACCACCGCTTTATATCCTTCCTTTTCTTATATGCCTTTCCTCTCATAATCTTTTATATTTAATCTCCAAGTCGTGCGCTTAAGACCATCTCTTCAACCAAATCATCAAAACTCACACCAACAACACCCGCTGCCCTTGGCAAAAGACTCGTCTCGGT
>JALXFI010000340.1 GCA_027069035.1 bacterium | reverse complement strand
CGTTATATGAATAAAAAATCCTGTGAATCCTGTCAAAAACTTGCCGATATATCGGGACAGGCGGACTTAATAGCCTGTTGAAACGAAGCGAAAATCCCGCTAAGCGGGGCTTCTCCCTAAAAGGTAAGTCGCTACCGCTCCTTATCAGCCTTTTTTTCTTTTCGCTCACAAAAGAGGTTTGTCATCTCGCTTTTACCTTTCAGTGTTCAAAGCAGTTTTCACTGTTAAAAGTAGAGTCTTTTTAATATTCTTCTTAATTAATCAAACAGGGAGATTTATCTTCTCCATTGGAAAAACTTGACCTTTAAAGGTTTATGGAGTAAATTTTGTATCGTAAGTTGTTGAACCGGTTTTTAATGATAGGATAAAGGTTCAAGAAACAGAGGTGCTTGAAGAGGATATGACCACCAAAGAGAAAGAAGAATTCATAAGGCAAAAGGCAAATGAACACATTCCAGAGATTAATGAAAAGATTTATTGGTCGTTGCATGCGGTTAAGAAGCTAAGGGTTGATAGATTACGGAAGACTCCGGTAGAAAATTCTCTAAAGAATTGTATAATAATTGAAGATTACTCGGCTGAAAACAGACCATTTCCAGACTGTTTGGCGCTTGGATTCATCGGCGCTGATCCTGTACATTCAGTTATAGCAATTGGCAGAGATTTTGACAGGATATTTATAGTGACGGTCTATAGACCGTCTGCAGAGAGGTGGGAAAATGACTGGAAAACGAGAAAAAAGCAAAGTTAAAAAATGCCCCTTATGTTGTGGAGAGATGTATGACGGAATTACAGCGATTCCATTTCTTATTGGTGAAAAAGTAGCTGTTATCAAAGATGTGCCTTCAGAAATCTGTTCAGACTGCAATGAGGCTTATATGAAAAGCAGTGTTGTAGGCAAGGTTGAATCTGTTCTCGACAGGCTGGAAGAACTGCATTCTGAAATATCTATTGTCCACTACGAAGTAGCATAAAACCGGATAGAATAGAAACCGATTACAGCCGTTTCTAAAATGAGGTTTGCTGGTGCTGTTGTGTTGAGGAAGAGTAAATGAGAATGATAATAACAATGACAGGTTTCTACTGTTAAGGGAAAAGGTTATTGAATTCTTAAATGTATACTTGCAAACATGACTCCTTTGCCAAAAGGATTTTAACGGTCGTTGTCACTAATTTCTAATTTGTCTATAAATATACCTCTTAACAAGAGTGAAGATGTAGTTTATCATCGAAACCACAGAGCCGAGCCGGAACACTTTTTGAAAGCTATTAATCCCTTTCGTGAAGACTTAGTTGTTGCAGTTGAATGTATATTCTTGGTTAGCTGGTTTGTACGCAGACTATTGAATAAAAAATAAGGACCCAATTAAATCTAAGCCCCTTAAAAAAAATGTTAGGCAACTTATTGTATTTATTAAAATTTACCCTAATGCTAAAATTAAAGACCTGACCCCGAGTTTATCCCAGCGGGGCTTAGCTAAGCTAAGCTTGGCAGGGTAGTGTCCATGATTTTTACACTTATCTAAAGCCATAAACCTTTGTTTTTAGAGATGCTTTCCATATTTATTCTTTCCAGCCCTAAAAACTGTCCATAAAGTTTACAATCTGTTTAAAACTGATAACTATATGTTTTTAATGATATTTCCTCTCTTTATTTTCTTTGTTTTCAAAATCGGTGTAAAGATAGTTTACATTTTCAGGGGTTGGGTTGTTGTTTTATTTTTTTGCTATTTTCAATAAAATCATTATGTTATATAAATAGATGCTTCTGGCATGAAATTTGCTCTAATATTTAGCCGTCCTTTCTGTCTTAAAATAGACTGGCATGTTTAAACCTTAAACCTTAAACCTTAAACCCATGGTATTTACATTGATTGCACTCACTCAAAAACCTGTCTTAATAATAGGGGCAGTAAGCCCTGTTATTTATATACCTGATTATTCGGAGGTTTCCCTTCAGATATTCGGGCTTTTTGCGTCTAAAATTCAAAGAGGGAGGAGGTGAAAAAATGAAAAGGATATTTGTTTTATTTACAGTGCTGGTGATGGTCTTTGGACTGTCGGTTTCTGCCAATGCCCTTCTTGTTGACAACGGTGACGGCACGATCACAGACACAGATACCGGCCTCATGTGGCTTCAGGATGCCAACTACGCTATGACCTCGGGCTATGATGCAGATGGCAGAATGACCTGGACTGATGCCAATACATGGGTCAGCGGCTTAAGTTATGGAGGCTACACTGACTGGCGTCTGCCTGATACAGTCCAGCCGGACTCAAGTTGTAGTCTTCAATTTGATCCTGGTGGAGGTTTTCCGATCCAGGGGCTTGCCTACAACTGCACTGGCAGTGAGATGGGGTATTTGTACAATACTGACGGCATAACGTCCTCGACACCGGGTCTCTTTGCTAATGTGCAGTCCGACATCTACTGGTCGGGTACGGAGTATGCTCCCTATCCTTTTTCCCACGCGTGGGACTTCTATTTCGGCGGTTACTACCCTGGCTACCAGGACGTCGACGCTACGAGCTACCAACTCTACGCATGGGCTGTCCGTGATGGAGATGTCGCCCCTGTGCCCGAACCCGGCACACTGCTTCTTTTAGGTTCCGGTCTGTTAGGGCTTGTTGTATCGAGAAAGAAGCTAAGACAGCATGGGTGATTGGGTGACTTGAATCATTTGATCATCTGGTAGTTTTTCATTGAAATCTTTTTTGACAGGATGAACAGGATAAGACAGGATATAAGAAGATAAATAAAAAATCCTGTAGTAAATCCTGTGAATCCTGTCAAAAACTTGTCTTTCCTGGAAGAGTAAACGGAAAAAATTGAAAATATTGAAACAAAGGTGAACATTTACTCAACTTCTCCTTGACAACATCTATAAATATGTTACATTTGTAACAAAAATGTTACAAAAGGAAGGCATGAAATTTCATTTCTCGCTATTAGAGGTATTAAACTCAAAAACAAAAGTAAAAATTATAAAATTTTTGTTAACTCATGAGGCTTCTATGAGTGAAAGAGAAATAGCCTCTGTTTTAAAAGTTTCTCATATGAGTGTAAACAGAACTATGCGAAAACTTGCCGATATAAACCTTGTAAACTTTGTTACTATCGGAAATGCCCATCTTTGGAGTGTGAATCGCAAAAGTTATGCTTTTAAAGTCTTGTCTAAATTGATTAAGGGTGTTTCAGGTATTGAGGAGCCTCTTAAGGAGTTAAAAAAGACCATCTTGAAAAATTTACCTGAGGCCCTAATTACAAAAATGGTTTTATTTGGTTCTGTAGCGAAAGGGGAAGAAAAAGCAAATAGTGATATAGACCTTTTCATATTGGTTAAAGATATACAGGGTAAAAAGGAGATCGAACTTTCCATAGATAGATTATCAAATATATGTCTTGAGCAGTATGGGAATAGATTGGCTCCATATATTCTGACGGAGCATGAAATGAGGCAGAAAAAGGATTTAAGGATTGTTTCTGAAGTTAATCAAGGTATTCAACTCTTTCCATTATTATCCTTTCCTCTTTAAAATGCTGCTGTAGTTTTTAACTATTGTCAAACTTTGCACTTGAAAACAGTATTAATAGTGATATTATATAAATATGACGAAGATAGACGAAATCCTTGCACAAATGAGCTTGAATCCCAAAGATGTTCGTTTTAGTGATTTGTGTAAGGTTTGTGATCACTTCTTCGGAGAGGCGCGGCAGAAGAGTGGCAGTCATCGGATATACAAAACTCCATGGCAGGGTAATCCAAGGATAAATATTCAGAATCAAAAGGGAAAAGGCAAAATGTATCAGGTTAAACAAGTAATAAAAGCCATTGAAAAACTGGAGGTAAAAAATGGTAATAGCTAATGATCACTATACTTATCGTGTAACTTGGTCTAAGGAAGATAACGAGTATTTAGGCTTATGTGCGGAGTTTCCCAGCCTAAGTTGGTTAGATAAAACCCCGGAAAAAACACTACAAGGCATACGTCAAATTGTTGCAGATGTTGTGGCAGATATGCAAGCAAGTAATGAGAAAATTCCAGAACCCATTGCCACAAAACAGTATAGCGGAAAATTCATGGTACGTGTTCCACCGGAAGTTCATAGAAACCTTGCAGTTCAGGCGGCTGAGGCAGGTGTGAGTTTAAATAGGCTGGCTAGTTCAAAGTTATCACAATAGAACCCAAAAACCTATCTCTGTTTTTGGGTAGAAGTTAAAAAAAAAGC